>JBGTEZ010000147.1:0-4474 GCA_041747535.1 Gemmatimonadaceae bacterium | reverse complement strand
CGAGGCGCTGGAGGCGTTCAGGCTGGCGGAGCTCAGACAATCGCGCGGTCTGGCGACGCAGCTCGAAGTGGCTGATGCACAGCTCGCCTTGACCATCGCCCGGACCAACGAAGCACGCTCCGTGTACGATCTATACCTCGCCGCCGCCGCTTAGGCCCGCGCTCTCGGCCGGCCCCCGCAGGCGTTCGATGTTTCGGGCGCCGTCGGCTCCACATTTCCCCCGGACAATGCCCAGTAGCCAAATCCGATTCCTCGGCCCCGTAACGGTGATTCTCGCCGCCAGCGCGGCGTGCTCCAAGCCGAGCGCGGAGGCGGGACCGACAGGGTCACGCGCCGGCGGAAGAACCGCACAGACCCTCACCATTGCGGCCACGGATGTCACGGTTGCCCGTCGCTCGACGCTCGTTGACGGAGTGGCGATCACGGGCACACTCCGTCCAATCGAGACGGTCGAAGTGCGCGCGCGGGTCGAAGGGGATCTGCAGGGCGTGTACGTCCGGGAGGGCGACTTTGTGCGCGCCGGCCAGTTGCTGGCCCGCTTCGAATCGGCGGAACAGGAAAGCACGGCGCAGAGCGCCGTAGCAGACGGAGTTGCGGCCCAGGGTGAGCTGGCCACGGCCGAGTGGAATCTGGAGCAGTCGCAGCAGCTGTTCAGGGCCGGCGCTATTCCGGAGACCGACCTGCGCACCGCCCGAAACGCTGTCGCAACCGCCCGTGCCCGCCTCGCCGCCACCAATTCACGTCTTCGGACGAGCTCGATGAGCGCGCGCGACACGCGCGTTATCGCTCCGACGTCAGGGGTAATCGAGAAGCGTTTCGTCGAGAACGGCGAGCATATCGCGCGGGGTGGCGAAATGTTCACCCTCGTGCGGAACGACATCCTCGAGCTTGCCGCGGCCGTGCCGGAGCGGCGCGCCAACGCAGTTCGCACCGGGCAGACGGTGGAGTTCGACGCCAACGGTGCGAAGATCGTTGGCCGCGTAGCCCGACTCAGTCCGACCATCGATCCCGTGTCGCGGTCGATAACCGTGTACGTTCAGATTCCGAACGCCAACGGCGCGATCCGGGGTGGGACATTCGCGACGGGAACGGTGATGTCGCGCACGATCACGAACGCGATGGTGATTCCGCAATCGGCTCTTCGGCAAACGACGGCTGGCAAGCAGCTCACCTATAAGATCGAAAAGGGCGAGCTCGTTACCGCGACCGTCGAGGTGGGCGTGGTCAACGACAGACTCGGTGTCGTCGAAGCGCTCACCGGCGTGGCCGACGGAGACAGTCTCATTGCCGGCAATGTCGGCAGTCTGGCAGTGGGAATGAAGGTTCAGATACTCGGTGCCGGACAACCACAGACCTCTACACGGTAGCGATCAATGTTCCTCTCCGACGTCTCGATCAAGCAGCCGGTTTTCGCGACCATGATGATGGCCGCGCTGGTGGTGCTGGGCGTGGTATCGTACGGGCGACTGGCCATTGATGAGTACCCCGACATCACCTACCCGATCGTAATCGCCCAGACGAGCTATCCCGGCGCGTCGCCCGAGGTGATGGAGCGCGACATCTCGCGCCCGATCGAGGAGGCGCTCAATACCGTCCAGGGCCTGAAGGAAATTGGCTCGACCTCCATCAACGGCGTGTCGATCGTTCGGCTCGTGTTCAACCTCGACGTCGATGTCCTCGCCGCGCAGCAGGATGTGCAGGCCAAGATCGCGCGCATCCGGCGCGAGCTTCCACCGGAGATCGAAGAGCCGATCACCCGCACATTCGATCCCAACGAGCGGCCGATCATATCGCTGGCGATGCAGAGCGGTGACCGCCCGATCCGCGAGCTGACCAGTCTCGCCGACGAGGTCGTGATACAGCGTCTTCAGGCGATTCCTGGAGTCGGCGCGATCAACACCGCCGGCACAGAGACGCGGCAGATCAGGATCGAGCTGAACCCCGAAGGACTTCGCTCCTACGGGATATCGCCGCAGGAGATCATCGACGCGCTGAGGCGCGAGAATCAGGAAGTGCCGGCCGGACGCGTGGTCAGAGGTGCGACCGAGCAGGTGATCCGGGTGACGGGACGGATCGTGAATCCGGTGGAGTTCGCCAGGATCGTCGTGGCCGTGCGCCAGGGGGTTCCGGTCAGGCTCGGAGACGTCGCGAAGGTCGTCGACGGCTCGGCGGACAGGCGGACCGCCGCGCTCCTCGACGACAAGCCGGCGCTGGCGCTCGACATTCTCAAGATCTCCGGATCCAACACTGTTGCCGTCGCCGACTCCGTTCGCGCCGCGGCAGTCGAGCTCGAGAAGCGGCTTCCCTCGGACGTCAACCTCAGAGTCATTCGCGACGACTCTCAGCGCATCAGAGAATCGCTGCACGACGTCCAGCTCACGATCATACTCGGCGCGATTCTGACGATCGCGATCATCTACCTGTTCCTGAACTCATGGAGATCCACGATCATCACCGGCCTCACGTTGCCGGTGAGCATCATCGCCGCGTTCTTCATCATGTGGGTGTTCGACTTTACCGTGAACACGATGACGCTGCTCGCGCTTTCCCTGGCGATCGGGCTCCTGATCGATGACGCGATCGTGGTGCGCGAGAACATCGTGCGGCATGTAAGGATGGGGAAGGATCACGTAACAGCGGCGAAGGAAGGCACCGACGAGATCGGCCTCGCGGTGACGTCGACGTCGCTGGCGGTGGTGGCAGTGTTCATTCCGGTCGCGTTCATGGGCGGCATGATCGGAAAGATTTTCTTTCAGTTCGGCGTGACCGTCACGTTCGCCGTTCTGGTATCGCTCTTCGTCTCGTTCACCCTCGATCCAATGCTGTCGAGCGTCTGGCCGGATCCGGATTCCGAGGGCGGTCATCACGGGCCGCCGCCACCCCGGTCACGGAATCCGATCCGCAGAATCGGCCTCGCCTTCGATGGCTGGTTCGAGCGTCTCTCGGATCGTTATCCGAACGGTCTGCGCTGGGCGCTTGGGCACCGCCTACTGGTGATGGGTGGCGCGCTCGGCTCCGTCGTCGTCGCGGCGCTCATCTATCCACTGCTCGGATTCACCTGGCTGCCGGAAGTCGACGGCGGTGAGTTCAATGTGAACCTGCGAACCGCTCCCGGCTCGAGCCTCGATTACACCGTCGAGAGAGCTCAGGAAGTGAGCGCATTCCTGCGTACGCAGCCTGAGGTCGAGTTTACCTACACCACCGTTGGCGGCGGCTTTCGCGGCTCGCCCAACAACGGCCGGGTCTACGTGCGTCTGGTCCCCAAGTCCCAGCGGGACCGCTCGCAGGAAGAAATCCAGACCGCGCTCCGCGGCGCTCTCCGCAGGATGCCGGGAGTCCAGCCCTCGATCACTGGTACGCCCTCGATCTTCGGCGGATTCAGACAGCCGATCATCGTGAATGTGCAGGGACCCGAGATCAAGCAGCTGAAGATCGCGGCCGACCAGGTGCTGACGATGATGAAGTCGATGCCGGGTGTGGCCGAGCCGAACTCGAGCGACGAGGGCCAGCTTCCACAGCTCGATGTTGTAGTCGACCGACAACAGGCGTGGGCGGCGGGGCTGGGCATCAACAGCATCGCCGGAACACTCGCCCCGATGTTCGCCGGCCAGCGCTCGACGCGGTGGGAGGATGAGAAAGGGTACTCGCACGACGTGGTGGTCGTCTACCCCGATTCCTTGCGCGAGAGCGCCGCGGATATCGCGGCCATCCCGATTCCCTCCGGCATATCCTCGGCAAATGGTCAGCCGGCGATGATTCCGCTGATGCAGGTGGCGGACGTGAAGACCAGTCTCGCGCCGCAGCAGATCGAGCGGCGGAATCTGGAGCAGCAGGTTTCGATTTCGGCGGGCGTGCTGCCGGGGTTCTCGATGGGAGCCGTGGCCGATGCCGTGAAGCAGGGAATCGACTCGCTCGGCCTGCCGGTGGGCTATCACGCGCAATTCACCGGCGACGTGCAGAATCTCGACGAGACGAAGGGATTCGTGCTCGCCGCTCTCGGGCTCGCCGTCGTTTTCATCTATCTGATTCTGGCGTCGCTGTTCGGATCGTTCTTCCAGCCGGCCGCGATCATGCTGGCGCTGCCACTCAGCTTCATCGGCGTCGCGATCGCGCTCCTGGTCACCAAGGGAAGCATCAACGTCATGACGATGATCGGTATCATCATGCTGATGGGACTCGTGACCAAGAACGGAATTCTGCTCGTCGATTTTGCCAATCAACAGCGGCGGGCGGGGAAGGACCGTCTCGAGGCATTGCTGATTTCAGGCAGGATCCGTCTGCGGCCGATCATCATGACCACCGCCGCGATGGTGTTCGGAATGATGCCGCTCGCGCTGGCGATCGGCGCGGGGGCGGAGCAGCGCGCTCCGATGGCGCGGGCGGTTATCGGCGGACTGATCACGTCGACGCTTCTGACGCTGGTCGTGGTTCCGGTGATGTACACGCTGCTCGAAGATGGCGTCGCGTACGTGAG
>JBGTEZ010000146.1:0-6448 GCA_041747535.1 Gemmatimonadaceae bacterium | reverse complement strand
CTTGAGGTCTTCCGCGCTCCGCGCGTGGATGGTGGCCAGCGGCTGTCCCTTTGTCACCTTGTCACCCGGCTTGGCGGTCAGCACATAACCGACCGACGGATCCACCTCGTCTTCCATATTCCGGCGTCCACCGCCGAGCGCGATGACACCGTAGCCGACGGCCCGCGGCTCGACTTCCTGGATGATCCCATCTTTCCGCGCTTCGAACGTCGCGCGATGCGTTGCCTGGGGCAGACGCGACAGATCGCTCAGGATCCGCGCGTCTCCGCCCTGCGCGGCGATGATCTCCTCCAGCTTCCGCAACGCTTTGCCCGAGGCGATGGAGTCGGCCATCATCTCCCGGGCGCCCTTCGCCGTCGAGCACACCGCCGCCAGCTGCAGCATCTCCGCTCCGAGCGCGAGAGTCACCTCGAGCAGATCGGCGGGGCCCGCGCCCAGGAGGATCTCGACCGACTCGGCGACCTCGAGGGCGTTTCCGCACGCCCAACCGAGCGGCCGATCCATCGCGGTGACGAGCGCCACGACCTGACACCCGTGCTGTGACCCGAGGTCTATCATTGCCGCCGCAAGCGCGAGCTCGTCCTCGAGTTTGGGCAGGAACGCGCCCGGCCCGCGCTTGATATCGAGCACCAGCCCGGTAAGGCTCTCCGCGATTTTCTTGCTCATGATGCTCGACGCGATCAACGGGATCACTTCGACTGTCGCGGTCGCATCACGGAGCGCGTAAAGCTTCCGGTCGGCGGGGACGATCTCGCTCGTTTGACTGAGCATCGCACACCCGATCTTGCTCAGCTGGTGCTCTGCCTCCTCTAGAGTGAGAGCCGTCCTGAATCCCGGAATGGACTCGAGCTTGTCGACGGTCCCGCCGGTATGACCGAGGCCCCGCCCGGACATCATCGGGACCACCACTCCCAGTGAGGCGATGAGCGGAGCGAGGATGATCGACACCTTGTCCCCGACGCCGCCCGTCGAGTGCTTGTCGATTCTGGGGAGCGCGAGTCGAGAAAGGTCCAGGCGCTTACCGCTCCCCAGCATCGCGGTGGTGAGCGCATTCGTCTCGGTCCGGTCGAGACCGCGGAAGTAGATGGCCATCAGCAGCGCGGCCATCTGATAATCGGGGATCTGGCCGGCCGTATAGGCGGTTATCAGCTCTCCGATCTCGGAAGGTTCGAGCGCGTGGCCATCCCGTTTGCGTTCGATGAGGCGCGGTACGATCATTTACGGTTGGCCGGGGTAGCTTCTGGTATCACTTCTCACCGCTCATTGGAGTTCATATGCGCTCTTTTCGCATCGCCTTCGCTTCACTGCTGATCGGCGCGTCTGTCGCTGGAGCGCAAACCGCGCAATCTCACACCGCTCTGGGTGACAAAGAATACGTCGCGATGGACGCACCTGCTGCTCTCGTGCACTACGAGGCGTCCGTCGCCGCCGACCCGAAGGATTATGAAGCGCTTTGGAAGGCCTCGCGCACGCTGGTCGATATCGGATCATACGAGACCGACGCCGAGAAGCGCGGGCTGATGTACGGAAAGGCCGAGCTGTACGCGCGCCGTGCCGCCGACGCCAATCCCGCGGACGCCGAGGGTCACTTTCACCTCGCCCGCGCGCTCGGCAAGAACGCGCTCACCCAGGGGACGAGGGCGCGCGTCAAATATGCGACCGACGTCCGCGCCCACGCTCTCGAATGTCTGAAGATCAATCCGAAACATGCGGGGTGCCTGCACGTGATGGGCGTCTGGAACGCCGAAGTGATGAGACTGAACGGATTCTCGCGGATGCTCGCCAAGAACCTCCTCGGAGGAAAGGTCTTCGGCTCGGCGAGCTGGGGCGAGGCGCAACGTTACATGGAGGAGTCCGTAGCGGTGGAGCCGGAGCGCATCGTCCACCGGGTGGACCTGGCTGAGATCTACAGGGATGTCGGCAACAAGGCGAAGGCGAAGGCGGAATTCGAGATGGTGATGAAGCTGCCGGTCTCGGACTACAACGACCGCCGGTACAAAGCTCAGGCCGACAAGGGGTTGCGCGCGCTCTAGCTCTCCTCGGAGCCCTCGTCGCCTGACTTCTCTTCTCGCTCGGCGGCTGCCCGCTGGAGCTCCTCGGCCAGCTCGTCCCAGACGTCGTCGTCTCCACGGAGCCTTCTGACCCGCCGCGAAATGCTGTGGCGGGTTTCTTCGCCGGTCGCGGGAGCCATGAGGAGCGCGACAGCCGCACCCAGCACTGCTCCTACCGCGATCCCGGCGGAAAACAGCCCGATGTTGTTCCAGTCGGGCACGGTTTCATAGGGGAGACCGTCCGAATTCGGTTGCGGAACCGACCCGGGAGGGGGCGCCTTTGCCGACGGAGGCGCGCTTTTCGACTGTTCGGGCGAATTGAGCATAGAGAGTGCTGGTAAGATAATTGCCTGATGTGGACACTCAGCAATAGCCGTGCGAGGTAGTGAATGAGCAGTTCTGGTAAGATGGTGCTGTTGGTGGAAGACAACGAAGACAACCGAATCGTCTACTCCACGATCCTGAAGCACTTTGGCTACGAGGTTAGCGAGGCGCTGAATGGTGAAGAGGGAATCGCCAAGGCGCGCGCGGAGCAGCCCGACCTGATCCTGATGGATATCTCCATTCCGATCATAGATGGCTGGGAAGCGACCCAGGTTCTCAAGCACGATCCGGCAACGAAGAAGATCCCGATCATCGCTCTCACTGCCCACGCCCTCGCTTCGGACCGCGAGAAAGCGATGGAAGTGGGTTGCGACGGGTATCTCGCCAAACCCTGTGAGCCGCGGGCCGTCGTGGCCGAAGTGCAGCGGTTCCTCGGCAAAAACAATGGAGCTTAAGGACAAGAGTCAGTACCGGATCCTTGTCGTAGACGATCACGAGGACAATATCGAGCTGTTGCGGGCTCGCCTCGAGGCGCGCGGGTACATTGTCGATAGCGCGGGGGATGGCCAGGCGGCACTGGACCAGGTCGACCTGATGTGTCCCGACCTGATACTCCTCGATGTGATGATGCCGAAGCTGGATGGCATCGAAGTGGTGCGAAGGCTGAAGAGCAATCCTCTCCTGCCCTTCATCCCCGTGATCATGCAGACGGCACTGGACTCGACGGAGAACAAGGTCGAGGGGCTCGACGCCGGCGCCGACGACTACATCACAAAGCCGATCAACTTCGCCGAGCTCGAAGCCCGGGTGAACTCTCTGTTGCGCATCAAGAAGCTTCAGAACGATCTGGCCGAGCGTGAAAAGCAGCTGTCGGTGCTCAACGACAAGCTCCGTGAGATCTCGCTCACCGATGGCCTCACCAAGATCGACAACCGCCGCTCGCTCGAGGAGCGGCTGCACGAAATGTGGGAGCATTCCCTGCGGCTGCACGAGCCGATAGCGGTCGTGATGTGCGACATCGACAAGTTCAAGAGCGTCAATGACAACTACGGCCACCAGGCAGGCGACGCGGTGCTGCAGCAGTTCGCGAAGCTGCTCAAGGACGAGGCGCGCGAGATCGACCGGGTGGGCCGGTACGGCGGCGAGGAGTTTCTCCTCATTCTCCCCGGAACGGTGCTCGACGCGGCGGTAACGTTCGCCGAGCGGCTGCGGGAAAAGGTCGAGAGCCATACATTCTCATATCCGGGAGGAACCCTTCGCCGGACCATGAGCTGTGGTGTCGGGGCCTCGCCGCACCCGCGGGTGAAGGATCAGGAAGGGTTGCTGAGAGCGGCGGATGACGCGCTCTACGTGGCAAAGGAGACCGGCCGTAACAAAGTGGTGCGCTTCGACAGCACCGAGTTCAACGCACATAACGCGGGAAAAACGACGTCGAATGGCAACACGCCGGCAACAGAAGGAGCAGGACGGGGACCCGACACGCCACCCAAGCCCGAGCAGCGAGCCCCGGTCGAGCGAACCGCGTAAGCGGGCCGCCGAGCTGCGCACGGCACTCAACCGCGCGGCTCACGAGTATTACGTGCTCGATCGTCCGACGATCGCGGACGCCGCTTACGACAAGATGTTCAGGGAGCTCGTCGAGCTGGAGGAGTCCGATCCCGGCCTCTCCACCCCCGATTCTCCCACGCGCCGCATCGGCGCGGAGGTGCAGAGCCAGCTCGCGAAGCACGAGCATTTGCGGCCGATGCTTTCACTGGCAAATGCGTTCGACGACGAAGAGCTCCGCGCCTGGGAGGAGCGACTCCTCAAAATCGCGGGCAAGGAAGTCCGGGCATCCGGCTACACCGCCGAGCTCAAGATCGATGGTACTGCGGTCGCCCTCACGTATGAAGACCGCGTCTTCGTCAGGGGCGCCACCCGCGGCAACGGGATGGTCGGTGAAGATGTCACCGTCAATCTGCGCACGGTGCGGGACGTGCCGCTGCGACTGGACGAGAGCGCGCCGGAAGGGAGGATCGAGGTGCGGGGCGAGGTCTATTTCCCGTTCGACCGCTTCGAGAAGATGAACGTCGAGCGTGCGAAGGCCGGTGATTCGGTGTTCGCCAATCCCCGTAATGCCGCCGCCGGAAGCCTGCGCCAGCTTGATCCGGCGGTCACGGCTTCCCGACCGCTCAGATTCTACGGCTATTCGGTCGCGGCGCCCGATGGCGAGAGCCTGCCGTTTACGACGCAGTCGGAGCTGCTTGCCGCGCTGGTTGAATGGGGCGTGCCGGTGGCGCCGAACCGGCGCCGCTGCGTGACGCTGGCGGAAGTCGAACGCTGGGCGCACGAGGTGGAGCACGACGTCCGGGCAACTCTCAACTTCGCAATCGATGGCGGCGTGGTGAAAGTGGATTCGCTGCGCCTTCAGGACGAGCTTGGCGTAGTCGGCGGCCGCGAGCCGCGCTGGGCAATCGCGAGAAAATTCGCGCCAGACATTGCCGAGACGGTGCTGGAAAAAATCGGGATCAACGTCGGACGGACCGGGGCGCTCAATCCTTATGCGGTTCTCACGCCGGTGGAGATCGGCGGCGTCATCGTCAAGCTGGCCACGCTCCACAACGAAGACCTGATCCGCGACCGGGACCTGAGGGAAGGCGACTGGGTGCAGGTCAAGCGTGCGGGCGATGTCATCCCGCAGATCATTGCGTCCATTCCCGAGAAAAGGGAAAGGGAGCTGCCCAGGTGGCAAATGCCGAAGAAATGTCCAGCGTGCGGAACGCCCGTGACGCGCGAGGCGGACGAGGCCGCTGCCTATTGTACGAACGTCGCCTGTCCAGGCAGACAGCTCGAGGGACTCGTGCACTTCACGTCGCGCGGAGGGATGGACATCAGGGGTCTTTCCTACGCGCGGATCCAGCAGCTGGTCGGGGCGGGCCTGGTGCGCGATGCGGGGGACATTTACTCGCTCAAGAGAGAGAGCCTGCTCAAGCTGGAGGGCTACGCAGCCAAAGGTGCGGACTCCCTCATCGCGGCGATCCAGGCCTCGAAGTCGCAGCCCCTTTCGCGCCTGCTTCACGCCCTCGGAATCAGACACGTGGGATCGACCGCCGCTCAGCTCCTCGCCCAGCACTTCGGCACGCTCGACGCGATCGTCTCTGCGTCGGCCGAAGAGATCGTGAGCGTCAGGGGGATCGGCGGGACGATAGCAACCGGTGTGGTCGAGTTTTTCTCCGACCCCGCGGGCAAGGCACTCGTCCAGAAGCTCCGCTCGGCGGGCGTCAATTTGACGGAGCCGCGTGCCGTCGTCGCGGGAGGACCGTTGAGCGGCATGACCCTGGTGATCACCGGAACGCTACCGACGCTCACCCGCGCAAAGGCGACGGCGCTGATCGAGGCGGCGGGCGGGAGGATCACGGGATCGGTTTCCAAATCAACGAGCCTGCTCGTCGCCGGCGAGGACGCGGGCAGCAAGCTGGAGAAGGCAAAATCTCTCGGCGTCGAAATAATCGACGAGGCCGACCTCTTGCGTCGGACGCGATCTCCGGCAACATCTTCGTCGTGAGATCGTCCTAACCCGCATGGCAACTTCAGAAGCTCCCGAGCTCATAGGCTTCGCGCACCGTACGCTGCGTGACCTTCGACTGCGCGTGGCCGGCGCAAGCGGCGGCGGACCGGACGCGCTCCGTGAAGCCGGCTATGCCGGCGCCGAATCGCTGTTTCACGCGTTCGAGAACTGGCTCTCCGATCGCGGGGTCGACTCGGTGAAGGAGATGCCGATCGACGAGTTCTCTTCCCGCGCGGCGGAATTCTTTCGCGCCGCGGGCTGGGGCAAGGTGTCGTTTCGCTCGCTCCACGACGCGATGGCGGTGATGGACATCGAGGGATGCTGGGAGGCGGAGCTGCACGGCCTGGGTGAGGCCGGCTGCCATCTCACCACCGGAACTCTGGCGGGTTTTCTCGGGTGTCTCGCCGATTTTCCCGTCGCCGTGATGGAAATCGAGTGCCGTAGCGGAGCGAGCGAGCGTTGCCGGTTCCTGGCGGGGACGCCCGAGATGCTCGAGCATGCGTACAATCGGCTGTCGCGGGGAGAG
>JBGTEZ010000145.1:0-1934 GCA_041747535.1 Gemmatimonadaceae bacterium | reverse complement strand
AGTGTGGAGACGGCTCATGGCAAAACCTCTGACGGGTGGAGGAGGAAGAAAGGAAGGGGAGGGCAGACCAACAACTTACGAATCCTTGAGAGCGGTTCCAGGCCCGCACGCCGTTACGAACGTCGCTACCGCCGGCGGCCCCGAGCCTCCGCTCTCGCTTTCGTCGTGCTTGAAGAAGACATACGCGTCACCCCAGGCCTGGCCAGTCACGCACCTTGCCCACTCGGTGAGCGCGGCCGCGTCGTAATCGAGCTTGTGGAGCCGCAGGTATCCCCACGTCGCGGTAGAGACGACGGGACAACTGAAGTCGTCCTGCTCGGCGATGCACATCGCGATGTCGCGATCGCGCATCGCCGAGTAAATCTCCTCGTCGAACCAGCTCTCGTGCCGGAACTCGAACACGTAGCGGCGGCCTTCGGGTAACAGGCCGAGGAATCCTCGAAACCTGCTCACGTCCTTTTTCATGTTGGGCGGAAGCTGGAACAGAATCGGCCCGAGCTTGCTGCCGAGTGTGGATGTGTTCCTGAGCAGATAGTCCACGGTATCAGCGCATTCTTCCTTGAGACGCGCGTAATGCGTGATACGCTTGCTCGCCTTGATCGAGAACGTGAACGTCTCCGGCACCTGCGCCGCCCAATCGAGCAACACGTTCTCCTTCGGCAGGCGGTAGAACGTGTTGTTGATCTCCACCGCCGGAAACCTGCTGGCGTAGAAGCCGAGCATGGCGTCGTCCTTCAGGTCCTTCGGGTAAAACGCTCCCTTCCACTCCTTGAACGCGTAGCCGCTCGTCCCGGCGAGCAGCTTCACGAAGCTTTGCGCTTCCTGCCGCCTTCCGCCTTTTCCGCCTTGTCGGCCTTCTCCGCTTTTTCCGGCTTCTCACGCGCGAGGCTCGCTTTCAGCGCTTCCATCAGGTCGATCATCTTGGTGTCGGCTGCGGGCGCGGCCTCGCCGACGATGTCCTGACCCTCGATCTTCTTCTGAATCGTCTCGAGCACGCGCTCGCGCACGGTATCCCGGTACTTGCCCGGCTCGAAGCTCTCGTTCGACGTCTGCTCGATCAGCTGCTTCGCCAGCTTGAGCTCGGATTCCTTTACCTCGCCGGCCGGAATTGTGACCTCGGTAGTCGGACGGATCTCGTCGGCGTAGTGGAGCTGTTCCATCACCAGGACACCATTGAGCGGGCGCAGAAGCACCAGGTGCTGCTGCCCTCGCGCGGCGTACTGGCCGAGTCCGGCCATCCCCGTCTCCTTGAGAGCGGCGGCGAGCAAACGATAGGCGCGGTCGCCGGATTTATCCGGCCCGAGATAATAGACCTTGTCGACGTACTCGCGATCGACGGTCGCGAGTGGAACGAACTCCATGACATCGATGGTGCTGGTCGCCTTTTCTTCCAGCGCCTTCAGCTCCTCGGGCGTCAGTTTGACGTACTGGTCTTTCGAGAACTCGTAGCCCTTGATCGTGTCGTCGCGCGTCACGATCTCGTTGTCCTTGGGACAGATGTACTGCTGCTTGAGGCGCGTGCCGCACTTCTTGTGCAGCATGTTGAAGGAAACGCTCGCCTTGGATTCAGACGACGAGTAGATGTTGATGGGGACGGAGACGAGGCCGAAGGAGATCGTCGCGGTCCCGATTGATCTGGCTGCCATGACCGTGGGGAGAGGGATTAGGTACGGAAAGAGGGGCTGGCGAGGGAGCGGTGCATCACAAAGATTTCCAGCGTGGAAAGCTTTTCCGACTGTACTTTCATGCACCGCACCGATGGCCGCAAGTAGCAACATCGTACCGGACGGGACTGGCGACGATCTCGCTGCTTATCGCGCCAAGCGTTCCCCCGATCGGACCCCCGAGCCGTTCGGCCCGGTGTCGGCGGCGCCCGGCAATCTTTTCGTCGTGCACAAGCACGCCGCGCGGAATCTCCACTTCGACCTGCGGCT
>JBGTEZ010000144.1:0-1708 GCA_041747535.1 Gemmatimonadaceae bacterium | reverse complement strand
TTCGCCAAAGCGACTGCTCCGGCGGTGCCGTCCTGGACCTTCTGCTCGACGAACACCGATGGCACGTCCCACTCCTCGAGCGCGAATTTCTCCACCGTCTCCTTCAGGTGCCCGGTGATGTAGATCACCTGCTCGACGATGCCGAGCTTTTTCAGGTCGTCGAGCACGTACGACATCACCGGCTTGCCCGCGACCTTCATCATCGGCTTGGGCACGAGGTGAGTGTGGGGGCGAAGCCGGGTTCCCTTGCCCGCCAGCGGTATGATCACTTTCATGGCGCGCTCGTCCCTTCCCGCCCGTACTTGTCGCTCAGCCTCACGACGTCGTCCAGCTCCGGAGTCGAGACCTCGAGGACGTCGCAGTCAGTCACGGCGACCATCTGGTGGACGGTTCCCGGTGTGATCCGAAAGGACTCTCCGATCTTGAGACGCACGTCCTCAAGCCGGTCCTGGTTGGACGGGTCTCGCTGGACGCGATAAACGATTTCACCCGAGAGGAGGTGTATGGTCTCGTCTTTCTTGCGATGGAATTGCACTGAGAGCTCGTGTCCGGCGTTGATGTGGAGGATCTTCCCGACGTAGCGACCGGAACGCGCCCAGATCGTCTCGTGGCCCCACGGCTTCGGTACGGTAGCCACGTTGACGCGGCCCGTTTTTGCTTCTTCACCCGGGTCTGCTTTTGACATGCATAAATATCTCCCGGCACGGCAGTCTGAGCCAACCCGGAGCGGGCATGCTTTCTGCCCCCGCGTACCGCATGATCCTCTCCCCCAAGCATCTTCCACGCCTCGCTTCGACACTGGGGCTGTTCACAAATTACGGCCTCCGCGAGTTCGCGAACCGCCAGGGCCTGCTGAATCTCGACGGGGCGGGTCTGGCCGAGACCGACGAGTCCTCCGGCGGCGAATCTGCCGAGAAGGCGAGGGCTTTCCGCGACAAGCTGGTGGAGCTCGGCCCCGCCTATATCAAGCTGGGACAGGTCCTTTCGACGCGCCCTGATCTCCTTCCACAGCCTTACATCGACGAGCTGGAGCACCTGCAGGACGCCGTGCCGCCGATGGATTTCGAGATCGTGGAGGCGACCATCGAGGCGGAGCTCAACGCCCGCATCAGCAAGCTGTTCGCGTCGTTCGAGCAGGAGCCGCTGGGGAGCGCGAGCCTCGGCCAGGTGCACGCGGCGGAGCTGCGCGACGGACGAAGCGTGGTGGTCAAGGTGCAGCGCCCCAATCTGCACGAACAGCTCGGCGAGGACATCGAGTACTTCCGGCAGCTGGCGGCATTTCTGTCGGAGCACACGTCGGCCGGCCAGCGAGTGGATATCATCGGCGTCGTGCAGCAGGTGGAGCGGGCGCTGGTGGACGAGCTCGATTACCGGACGGAGGCGAGGAACGCGGCATCGTTCAGAAAGATGCTGGCAACGTTCCCCCATATTCTGATTCCGCGGGTCATCGACGCCTACACGACGCACAAGGTTCTCACCACCGAGCGCATCAGGGGCGTGAAGATCGACTCTATTCCGCCGATCAGCCGGATCGAGCACGACTTCACGGGGCTCGCCGAGGAGTTCGCGCACGCCTACCTGCATCAGATAACCGACAGCGGGCATTTCCACGCCGACCCGCATCCGGGGAACGTCTTCATCGTCCTTCCGGGCAGGGAGAATCCGAAGACCCCGGCCGAAGCCGCCGCGGACGACCGCCGAGCGCAGG
>JBGTEZ010000143.1:0-5017 GCA_041747535.1 Gemmatimonadaceae bacterium | reverse complement strand
GCTCTTTGGCCCGTCGAGAATGAGATTGCCCTGGTACTGTGTCGCCAGCGAGTAACCTCGGCGGCTCACCCTGGTCGGACCGAACAGATCGTAGAAGTCGGCGCGGTTGAGCGTGCCGGAGACGTTCCAGTTCCAGTGGCGCAAGACGGCGCGAAGGTGCAGGCGCTCGCTGGCGGCGAGACTCTGCGTTGGCGAATAGGATGCAGTGAGCTCCAGTCCCGTGGCGCCAAGCCTGTCCGAGAAGTTTGCGCGCAACCCGCTGGCGATGCCGCGATTCCCAGAGATATCCTGGTAGCCCTCGACGACCGGATAGACGTTGTCGAGCTTGAAGTTGCGCCAGGTGCTGTAGCCTCCCGTCGCGGCTGCAAGCGCTTCGCGGTCCACGGCAGCTCCCCGCGGCGGAATCCACCCCTGTACGTCCTTCTGCTTTTCGGCGATCTCGTTGCCGAGGAAACGGATTGCACTCACGCTGTCGGGCACGGCTTTCGGAATCATCGATGGTACGAAGCCCTGTCGCGAATACTCGAAGACGACCAGCGAATCACCCGCGAGCGAGACCGGCTTGAAGAAACCGGTCTCCGCGTTGCTCAATGGCTGCATCCGTCCGCGCGCGACGTCGTAGCGGTAGACGTTGGACACGCCCGAGTAATACGACGAGCCGTACAGAAAGCTGCCGTCCTCGGAGAAGACAAAGTTGGACGGAGACCAGTCGCCGAATTCGTAGATAACTTCCGGCGTCGCATCGCCAGTGAGAAGACTGGCGACTTTCATCCGGACGAGCCGCTGATCTCCGTTGATGTCGGACATCGAGCCGATGAGGGCGGAGCCGTCAGGCGCGATGTCCAGATCGAACAGGTCGCGTCCGTACGGCAGAGTGTGCACCTGGTTCCACTCCTTGTACGGGTACGGGATGCGGACGAGCGTGGAGAACCCGTTGTCGTGCCGCACGCCCCAGAGCGAGCGGTCCGCGCGATTGAAAGCCAGGTCGCCGATGCGCGCGTTTCGGAGGAGCACACGGGTGCGGCCGGTTGCGAGATCCAGCGCCAGCAGGTGTCTCCAGTCGGCGGGGTTGGTGGTGAAGAACAGCGTTCGCGACGACGGGTCGAAGACGAGAGAAGTCACCGACAGCCCCGAGGCGCCGGGAATGTCGAGGATCCGCGTAAAGCGACCGCTGGCGATTTCGATCGATGCGATGTGGGCTTCCTGGCCAGGATAGCGAACGGCCACCAGGATGCTCGCCTTCGCGGAATCGTACCATGCGCGCGACACCGAGCCGAGCACCCGATCCGTCAGCGGCCTTGCCCGCGTGGTGGGGTGTGCGCGGATGGCTGCCAGGTTCTCATGCTGCCAGTCACGTTCCCACGCGATCCAGCGTGACCACTCCTCTTCGAGCGAGCGGCCGAAGACGCTCTGGAATTGCGAAGCGAACCAGCGCCTGCTCCCCTCGCTGCGGTTGACCCATGAGAGCATGCGCTCGTTTCCGTACTGGAGCGCCAGGTAGCTGATGAAGCGCGTGCCGTACAGGTACGAATTCACGCCCACCTGAAAGTCGGTGGTGGTCCCCTCCGACTCGAGCCCGACTACGTCGTATATCCTGACGCTGTCGCGGACGAGCGTTCGGAACACCATCTCGTCGTAGGGCCCGATCGCGCGACCGAGGCCACCATTCATCCACGTTTCGAGGTAGGTCGCAATCCCCTCGAGGTACCACCGTGGCGCGTACCACCGGGGAACGGTCAGGTAGCTGTACGCCACTGTCAGAGGCACCTCGGCGTTCGGGGTCACCTTGCCGAGGAAGATCGAGCGGAAAAACTGGTCGGACGCGGTGGGCTTGTCGGTGGTGAAGATGTGCGCGAGCTCGTGGTTCATCGAAGATGCCATCCGCTCGCGCGCTGGTGCGGACTCGTATTCGTGACCGTAGGGCGCAATGCCGATGGTGACGTGATTCTGCGGGAGCGGTCGCGCGCCGGCATTTCCGTAATGCCAGAGATCGTGCATGAGCACGTTTGTCCGCTCGCGGGGGACGTAATCGAAGAGCTTTTGGTGGAAGCGCAGCGCTTTCTCGAAGCTCCCGACAACCTGCGGGGCGAGGTAGGCCTCCAGCTGCGATGTGTAGATGAGGCGCATCGTCGGCGTTTCGAGCGCCTGCAACTGCGCACTGATGCTGCCGGGCGCCGCTGCGAGGCTGCAGGCCGCAGTCACGAGGATAGCCAGGACGCGTCTGCGTTCGAAGGGCGATTGATGCATCACGAGGATGCTGAAACTACACCAGCCCCGAACTGCCGAAAGAGGCAGCCGGGGCCGGTAGGAACCTTACTTCGAGCTCACGGAGTAGCGCGGGTCAACCGCGACCCGGGTCACTGCTGCGCGCGCATCGCCCGGTTGAGGAATGCCTCGGACTGCAACTGGTTGCGTGAAACAGCGCGGAAAGCCTCGCTCGACGCCAGCTGCCGGTAGGCGTCGGTTGCCATCATCTGGCGGAAGGCGTCGTTCGCCATCATCTGGCGGAAGGCATCGCTCGCCAGCGCCTTACGGAAGGCGTCGTTCGCCATCGCCGCGCGGAAAGCGTCGCTCGATAGCGACTGTCGGAAGGCATCACTCGACAGCGCCTGGCGGAAGGCGTCGTTCGCCATCATCTGGCGGAAGGCATCGCTCGCCAGCGCCTTACGGAAGGCATCGTTCGCCATCGCCTGGCGGAAGGCATCGCTCGCCAGCACTTTGCGGAAAACATCGTTCGCCTGCAGCTGACGATAGCTCTCGCTCGCCGTCATCTGACGATAGCTGTCGCTCGCCAGCGCTTTACGGTAGCTGTCGCTGGCCGCCAGCTGGCGGTAGCTGTCGCTCGCCAACATCTGTCGATAGCTGTCGTTGGCCAACATTTGACGGAATGCCTCGGTTGCCTCCAGCTGCCGGTAGCTGTCGCTCGCTTGGAGCTGACGGTAGCTATCGTTCGCCAGCAGCTTGCGGTAGCTGTCGCTCGCAAGCAATGAACGAAATGCCTCGCTCGACTGCAGCTGTCTGAACGATTCGTTGCGCATCGCCTGACGGAACACGTCGCTCTGGACGAGCTTCAGAACCTGGTCATTCTGGAACAGAGCGTTGATTTCGGGATTCGAGAGCGTCACGTCCTCTTCGGTGGTCGGCTCTCCCTTGTGACGCTGCGCCTGCTGGACCCCCTTCATGTCATCTCCACCGCCGATGGTGCCGGCGTCGAAGACACTCGGCGGGTACCCTGTTGCCAGGCCAACTATCGCAATCACTGCCACCACCGTTGTTGCGACAATCAGCACCTTTTTCGTAACCATGACTTCCTCCATGAGGTTTGTGATGCCATTCCACTTTTGAACTGCCCATCTGGTGATCGTCTGCGTTGCTCCCTGCGCGCGCCCGGCCCGGGGCGACGTCCTCGAGTTCAGTGACATCCCCTGGTGGATCAGCTGTCTCACACGCGGATGCGGGGCACGATCGGGGACCTCACTGAACAGTGAGTCGAGGGCCCGCAGGCTTGTCAGGAGCTCCAGCGCTTCCGGCTGGGTCTCGACCAGCTTCCGGACCTCGACGCTTTCCTCGGGCGTATTCTCCCCGTCGATCTCGCGGTGAATCAGCTCGCGCTGATATGAATCCAGGATGTTCATGCCTTCCCGACGAGCAGCGAGTCGCGCAGTCGTTCGCGCGCTGTGAAGAGCCGCGATTTTACCGTCTTGACCGGCACTTCTAGCACGTCGGAAATCTCCTCGTAAGAGAACGAAACAAAGTGTCGCAGGACGACCACCGCGCGATCGTCGGGCCTCAACTCCAGGAGTGCCCTTGCCACTCTGTACTCGGCATCGCTTTCGGATGCCCCGCCCGGCGCGGGGACATCGAAGTTGCCGTCCAGCGAAATCGCGTCCCTGCGGCCCTTCAATGCGTTCAGTGATTCGTTGACGGTGATTCGATAAATCCAGCTGAAGAAGCGGTACTTCGGGTCGTAGCTGTCGAGCGCCGCGAATGCGTTGCCAAACGCTGTCTGGGTAACGTCCTCTGCGTCCTGCACGTTGCCCAGCATCCGGAGGGCGACGTTGAACACACTGCGGTGAAAGCGATTCACCAGCTCGTCCCCCGCAGCCCGCTCCCCGTTCAGGTATCTCCGGACGAGCGCGCGATCCAGATCGTCGTCTGCTGCAGGTGCTCTAACCACAGTACAAGCGAATCTCCGAAAAGTTGGAAGGACAGGCGTGGGCGGCGGCGATTGACCCCAGCAGCGCGCAGGATGGTATTTCGGACCGCGTTAACCTGCACCCTCTAGGCGCCCGCTGCAAATACTCACTCGGTAGTGGGTCAGTTAGCGGTGCGCTCGCGACTTCGGATTGCGGACTTTACGGCCTCAGGATTAACGGCCATTGCGGATTCCTGATTAAATGAGGACTAAGGACAGACGCGTTTCGCGCATTGTTTCCGCTCATCCTCAGTCCTCACTTAATCGCCGATCCTGGATGGCGGTTAGTCCTGAGTCCGCAAAGTCCGCAATCGAAGTCGCAATAACACGGCGAACTGACCCACCACTTACCCACTCCCCGGTGTTGACAGGGAAAGGCATGAGGGGCGTAATTTGGCGCGACCTGGCGGGAGGGCGAATGCGACATGGATTCCGGATGTCCGTTGGCGCCGACCCCGACGGGATGGGGAAGGTGAACGTGGCGTTCGCGCGGTTCGCTCGGACGCATTCGCTGCCGGACGCCGTGCGCCGCAGCCTCAACGTCGCATTGGACGAGTTACTCGCGAATGAGCTCTCGCACGGGATGGCGGGCCGCGACGCTGGCTTGCTGACGGTGGAGGCGGAGCTGGATCAGGAGCGTCTGACGGTCACGCTTACCGGCGATGGACCGCCGTTCGACCCGCTCACACAGGTGGCGCCGGATACCACTCTGTCGGTGGACGATCGGCCGATCGGGGGACTCGGCATTCATCTCGTGCGGGAGTTGATGGACGAAGTCCGCTACGAGCGCCGGGACGGGCACAACGTGGTAGTACTAGTGAA
>JBGTEZ010000142.1:0-12460 GCA_041747535.1 Gemmatimonadaceae bacterium | reverse complement strand
GGAGAGCGTTTCCTCCCGCGCTTGATTGAGTGGAGAGGTTGGAGGGGGGTTCCCAAAAGCGAGTTTCAGCGAGCGACCAGGAGACCCGCGACCGAGCGGAGCGAGGGAGAGTCGTTAGGGGCTCCGCCCGAGCGAGCGTACTCGCGTTGCAGGCCCTCCGCCGAACTCCCCGGGATGAATGTAAAAAGCCAGAGGAAGCAACTCCTCTGGCTCAAAGCTCACCGCGCCGTGCTAGTGCGTGACGTGTATTGGCCCGTGGTGCGGGTGCCGGTGCTCGAGGTCCTCGAGGTGGTGCAGCGTTTCTTCGCCGTAGAAGAGCTTGATGTAGCGCGCCTGTGTCGGAGTCAGTCTGCGTACCGCCCAGCTCAGATGGACGAAGTGGGGCTCGACGGGCGCGTGCATCGGGTGCATTCCGATCTCACTCGGCAGGTTGTTCGCCTTGCGGGTGTTGCAGGGGCTGCATGCCGTCACGACGTTGGTCCAGTCGTTCGCTCCGCCTCTCGACAGGGGAACGAGGTGGTCGCGCGTCAGCGACTCGCGCGGCTTGAGCTCGATCTGCAGGCGGCCGCAGTACTGGCAGCGATAGCGGTCGCGCGCGAACAGGAACGTGTTGGTAACCTGTCGGCGGAAACGGCGCGGAACATGGATGAACCGCATCAGCCGGATGACGGCGGGGCGCGGGAGCGTCAGGCGCTCCGAGCGAACGACGCGATCGGAATCCGCTTCGACTATCTCCGCTTTTCCATCGATGACGAGTCGCAGCGCGCGGCGCAGCGGAACCATCGTCAGCGGCTCGAACGAAGCGTTCAGTGCCAGACAACCAACTACCAAGCACACCTCCCCGGCAATGACTCGGGCAGCGGGAGAGCAGTGAGATCACCCCCAGCGGCCGTGGGAACCGACACATCAGAATATACAGCGCGGAAGCGCTCCAGGACCGACGATGCCCCTACTATTTCGACGACGCGGCCGATTGCGGGTAACACCCGCGATGGTGACCGGGACTAGATACCCGCGCTCACTCCTGCCGGAACATGGGTGAGCCACCCATAACGGTCCGGACGCTTCCCGGTCGCGATACCCATGTACTCCCGCTGGATCTCGAGCGTGATCGGGCCCGGCTTCCCATCGGCGATCGGTATCCGGTCCACCGAACGAATGGGCGTGATCTCCGCCGCCGTTCCCGTAAAGAACAATTCATCGGCGATGTACAGCATCTCGCGCGGAACCGCCTGCTCCACTACTTCCAGACCCATGTCTCGCGCGATCTGAATCACCGAGTCACGCGTGATTCCGTTGAGGATCGCGGCGCTGATGGTCGAGGTCAGGAGCTTTCCGTCGCGCACGATGAAGAGATTCTCACCGCTCCCCTCTGAGACGAGGCCGAAGGAGTCGAGCATGATCCCTTCGACGTAACCGTCGACGCGCGCCTGCATCTTGGACAGCTGTCCATTGAGATAGTTCCCGCCCGCCTTGGCAAGCGACGGAAACGTGTCCGGCGCCGCGCGCCTCCAGCTCGAGACGCAGACGTCCGCTCCGTTCTTCAGGGCGTCGGCGCCGAGGTAGGTGCCCCACGTCCACGGAATGATGAATACCTCGAGGGGCGTGTCGCTGGGGAGCACACCCATCTGCTCGCCCGCACGCAGTGCGATCGGACGGAGGTAGCAGCTCGGCAAGCCGCTTTCGGCGACGGTGTCGACGCACGCGCGCGAAAGCTCGTCGACCGAATAAGTCAGCGGCATCCGGTAGATCTTGCACGAGTCGGCAAAGCGGCGCATGTGGGCGCCCACCCGGAAGATCGCCGGCCCCTGAGGGGTCTCGTAGCAGCGTATCCCCTCGAACACACTGGATCCGTAATGAACCACGTGGCTCATCACGTGAATCGTGGCATCCTCCCAATTCACGAACTGCCCATCGCGCCAGATACGGTGGTGATTGTTTGCTGCCGCCATTGACCCGTGATTCCTTGGTGAGGTGAATTGAAGATACCGACCCACCGGCGCGCTACGCTACTGCACTCCAGCCGGGACAGTGCCGTGCTCCCTTGCCCATGAAGCGAGAGCGGTGCCAGCGGCGTTGACGCGCTCTATGAGAGCCGTATCCGTCTCCAAAACCCGTCCGCGCTCGACCAGCACCCTGCCCCGTACCGTCACCAGCTCCGCCGACCGGCCGGGAAGCGCGAAGACCGCCGCCGCGTATGGATCCCCGGTCGGGATGGTCCGTGGCGTATCGGTCCGGAACGCAGCGAGATCGGCGTCCTTGCCCACTTCGAGAGATCCGACCCGCGCGTCCACTCCGAGTGCGCGAGCTCCGCCGATCGTGGCGAGCCCGAGTGCGTCGTCAGCACCGAATGCATCGTGGCGGCGAGTTGCCGCGCGGTGAATGAGGACTGCAAGGCGCGCCTCGTCGAGAATGTCCATGCGATTGTTGCTGGCGACCGAGTCCGAGCCGATCCCGACCGTCACGCCGGCCGCGATCATCGGGAGAATCGGCGCGATGCCGTGACCGAACTTCGCGTTTGAGGCCGGACAGTGAGCGACCGCGCAGCGGTGACGCGCCATGATCGCGATGTCGGCATCATCGACGCGAACGCAGTGAATGAGCAAAGGACCACTCTCCAGGGCTCCGCGTGCCTCGAGCAGCGCCATCGGTGAGCGCGCGCGGCGGTTGCTGGCGATTCCACGCTTTCGGAGCGCGTCCGAGAACTCGCCCGCCCCTTCGACTACGCCGCGATCCTCGGCCTCGCTTTCAGCGATGTGCATCGCGAGGGGCAGGCCGCGCGCACCGGCGAATCGTGCGGCGGCATCATAGAGCGCGTCCGACACCGTGTACGGCGCGTGCGGCGACACGCCGAGCCTCACGAGCCCGGTCTGCTCTGATTCGAGCACTGCAATGCGAGCTTCGAGCTCGCGCATTGCCGTCGGTGCGTGCGCCGGATCGGGGCCGAACACTTCCTGGTACATGATCCCGCGCACGCCGAGCTCGCGCATCGCCCGCATCACCACTCCGCTGGAGCAGGTGTCCGCGTAAGTCGTGACCCCGGCCGCGAGTCCTTCGACGATCCCGAATCGCGCCGAATCGAGAAGCATGTCTTCGGTGAGCGCATCGTTGCGGCTTTGGCGCAGCTTGTCGATCCACGCGGTGAACCGGCAATCCTCGAGGAAGCCGCGCATCACGGTGAGCTCGAGGTGGGTATGCACGTTCACCAACCCCGGCATCAGGATGGCGTCGCCCAGGTCCGTGTCGTCACCGCTCGGCGCGGTCGCACGCGGGCCGACATAGGTGATGACTCCCGCGCTCTCGACGACAGTTCCGTTTTCGATCGGCGGCTGGGTGATGGGCAGGACCCAGCGCGCGTGGTAGCGCATCAGCGCGGCGCGCCCGGCGGCTGAGGAGGTGGTGGTATCACGCGCGCTCCGGAATCAGGAGGCCTGACTGAGTCGCGCCGCTCCGGCGCGCGGATCACCGGTGGCGCGCGCCTCGTGGTATCGAACACCGTCGGAGGTCGCCGCGTCGATGGAACCCCTTCGTATCCCGGCTGGATCAAGGGCGGTGTCACGCGTGTTGGAGGCTGGAGCCCTCCCGCGGGCGGAGTAACCGGCAGCCCGAACGTATCGCCGGGCGTGAACTCCGGCACCGTGTAGGCGAGGTGCTTGTCGCAATCACGCGTCGGCTCCGTCCCCGAGATATAGAACTCACTCGTGACCAGATCGCGCGGGCAATACGGCGTTTGCAGCAAGCCGGTCGTCTTGTCGATCTCGCGGGTCACCACCGATATCGGCTTCGGCCAGTCCGGCGCCCGCGGCTTCCTCCGATAGACCTCGGACATGAATGCCGTCCAGGCCGGAGCGGCGAGAACTCCGCCCTGGGCGTTGTTCTTGATCTTCTGCGGACGGTCGAGGCCCATCCACACTCCGGCAACCAGATCCGCGGTGAAGCCGACGAACCAGACATTGGTGCCGTCGTTCGTCGTACCTGTCTTGCCGCCGGCCGGGATGTGAAATCCCGATTCCCACACGCCCGCCGCGCTGCCGCGGCGAAGCACGTCCTTGAGGATATCCACCATCACCCACGCTTCCTCGGGCGAAAGAACCTGGGTTCGCGTGGGTGTCGGCTGCCAGAGAATCTCTCCCTTCTGATTTTCAACGCGCACGATCGCGTTTGGGGTCGCTCTGACGCCGAGATTGGCGAACGCCGTGTACGCCGAGATCAGCTCGATCGGATAGACATCGGCCGCACCGATGTGGATCGATGGATACGGGGGAATCGGCGTGGTGATGCCGAAATTGCGCGCCTCGCTTATGACCGTGTGCTCGCCGAGCTCCATCCCCAACCGGATGGCGGCGAGGTTGCGTGACAGATAGAGGGCCTGCCGCATTGGAATCTCGCCCATGAAAGCGAGGTCGTAGTTCTGCGGCGCCCACGTCTCCTGTCCCGGAACGTTCAGCACGAGGGGACTGTCGTTGACGATGTAGGAAGCAGGCCTGCCGTTCTGAATCGCCGCCGAATACACGATCGGCTTGAACGTCGATCCCGGCTGTCTCAGCGCCTGCACCGCGCGGTTGAACTTGGAGTCATAGAAATCGCGACCGCCGATCATCACGCGCACGGCGCCGTTGCGCGGATCGAGCGCGATGAACGCGCCCTGAAGGTAGGGCGACGCTCCGCCTCCAACGTCTCCTTCACGGCGCGCGATGTAGTGCTCGTAGGTCTGGTGCGTGAACGGACCGTAGCGGCCGGCCTCGATCGCGCGGATCTGGCGCTCCAGCGTGCGCTCCGCCGCGCTCTGCATCTCGATATCGAGCGTCGTGTAGACCTTGAGACCCTGCTGATACAGCTGGCTGCCGAACTGCGCGTCGAGCTGTTGCCGCACCCATTCGACAAAGTAGGGAGCGGTCTCTCCGGCTTCGGTCTTGTTGGCGAGCCGCAACGGGTAAGCTCTGGCCTGGCTCGCGTCGGCCTGGCTGATCTTTCCGTTATCGCGCATGAGCCCGAGCACGGTGTTGCGCCGCTGAATTGCCCTCTCGGGATAGCGCACGGGATTATATCGCGACGGCGCCTTCGGCAACGCCGCCAGCGTGGCCGCTTCGGCGAGATTGAGATCTCGAACCGATTTGCCGAAGTACCGCTGTGACGCAGTCTCGACTCCGTACGCACCGTGTCCCAGATCGATCTGGTTGAAATAGAGCTCGAGTATTCGCTTCTTGTCGTACTTTGCTTCGATCTCCCGCGCGACCTTCGCCTCTTTCAGCTTTCTTACGATGCTCTTTTCGCGCGAGATCTGCTCGGGAAAAATGTTTCTCGCCAGCTGCATCGTGATGGTCGAGAACCCTTCCGAGAATCCGTTCACCGGGGACTTGAGGATCACTCCGGTCGCGCGGTGCCAGTCAATTCCCGCGTGCGAGAAAAAACGCTTGTCCTCCGTGGAGACGAAGGCGTCGACGACGACTTTGGGAATCTCGTCGTACTTGACCAGCGTTCGCCGCTCGAGCCCCAGCTCGGCGATGAAGCGTCCATCGACCGCGTAGAGCTTGGATGTCTGGTTTGGCGTGTAGGAGGCGAGCGATTCGATCGTCGGGCACTGGCTGCCACGGCAGATCAGCGCCCAGCTCGCATAAAGGAGCCCCGCGCCCACGGAGGCCAGGAACGTCACGCCGAGGAGAACGGACCTTACCAGCGTCGGATGGCGCTTGTGGAATGGGAGCTTCGTCTGGCCGGTCGAGTTGGAGGGCGCGCCGGTGGATGCTGACGGCCCGGGAGTTCGTGGGGTATCTGCTGACATTCGATGTGAAAAGTAACCGTCATACACCGAAGGTGACACAGTGGACGGCCCGCTCTATCTTCCCCGCATGAGCGCTCCCCTGTCGGTGCTGGACGAATTAACGTGGCGAGGGCTGGTCTATCAGCACACTGATGGGCTCGCCGACGCACTCAAAGCGGGAGGCATGGGTGCCTACGCCGGGTTCGATCCGACCGGACCCAGTCTGCATGTAGGAAGCCTCGTCCCGGTGATGGGACTCGCGCATCTGCAGCGCGGCGGACACCGCCCGGTTGCCCTGGTTGGCGGTGGAACGGGAATGATCGGCGATCCGAGCGGAAAAACGTCGGAGCGGCAGCTGGCATCTCCGGACGAAGTGGAGCGGAACTCGCGCGCGATCGAGGAGCAGCTGAGGATGTTCCTCGATTTCACCGGTCCCCGAGCCGCGCGCATGCCCGACAACGTGTCGTGGCTCAGCAAGCTCGGCGCCGTAGATTTCATGCGCGACGTAGGCAAGCATTTCACCGTGAACTACATGCTCGCGAAGGAATCGGTGCAGTCCCGCATCGAGGGTGGCATATCATTCACGGAGTTCTCCTACATGCTGCTCCAGGCGTACGATTTCCTGGAGCTGTACCGCCGGGAAGGCGTGACGCTCCAGATCGGCGGCAGCGATCAGTGGGGAAACATCACCGCCGGACTCGAGCTTATCAGGCGAGTCGAGGGCGCCACGGCTCACGGGCTCACGATGCCTCTCGTCACGAACGCCAGCGGCTCGAAGTTCGGAAAGACAGAATCGGGCTCGGTCTGGCTCGACGCGAAGATGACATCGCCGTACAAGTTCTATCAGTTCTGGATCAACGTTGATGACCGGGATGTCGGGCGCTATCTGCGCTACTTCACGATGATTCCGCGTACCGGCGTCGAGGAGCTGGACGCCACCGTCGCGTCGGCGCCGGAAAAACGCGAAGCGCAGCAAACGCTCGCCCGCGACGTGACGTCGCGCGTGCACGGCGATGAGGCGGCGAGCGTGGCCGAGGAAGTTTCGCGCGTGCTCTTCGGCAAGGCCGAACCGTCATCGCTCACCGAGCCGGTGCTGCGCGCGCTCTCCGGGGAGGTGCCGTTCGCCCAGGTGCCGGCCGCGCCGACAGTGGCCGATGCGCTCGTGATTCTCAAGCTCGTCGCGTCGAAGAGCGCGGCGCGGAGGCTGATCGACCAGGGCGGCGTCTATGTGAACGGAGACCGCGCAGCGGCTGGAACCGACCTCACCGCCGCCAAGCCTCTCGCCGGCGGATATCACCTGATCAGGAAGGGGGCGCGGGAGTACGGATTGATCAGAGTTGGCAGTGACGATTAGGAACAACACAACTTACGACTACGGGCCGGGCGGGCCGGCCGTGAGCTCCGAGCCTGATAGAACGAAAGGACGGTCGAACGCTCGAATGTCCCCCGATCTGAGCCCCGAGCTCCCTTAGCTCGATGGAGCCTGCTTCCCCCGATCCTGTGAAGCCCGTCTACAACTGGCGGCTCCGGATCCTGATTGCCATCATGCTCGTCCTCCTGATCCCGTTCGCTCTCCTCGCGACGGTCCTGGGGGAGCCGTACTTCGACCGTATCGGACGCTGCTGGAGACATACGCAATTCGACCAGCGCGAATGGAGTGATTCCACCCTTGTCTATGGCCGCACGGCTCCGCGCGAGTGCATGGTCGACGATCTGCTTGAACGCCAATCACTGGTCGGCAAAACGCGCGCAGAGGTAGTGTCGCTACTGGGCGAGCCGCGAAAAACCAGCTACTTCGATGAGTACGATCTTGTTTACTGGCTCGGGCCGGAGCGCAGTTGGATATCGATAGACTCGATCTGGCTGGTCATTCGAATCGGTCCGGCCGGGAGAGTTACCGAGGCGCGCCTCGTGACCGACTAGTTCCTTGCGAGGACGCGCCCGCAGCCAACGGCCGTCACGCCGACGGCTCCCGGCCGGTAGTCATCAGTACACGCCCGCAAAGAAGAAAGGCCCCCAAATGACTGGGGGCCTTCTTTTTTCGTCATGTGTGACCAACCTAATCTTCTGCCGCCCGCGCCGCTCGCTTTGCCTTGGGCTTGGCATCCTGCGCCTGCTGGTACCAGTTGTCGAGCGAGCGCTGCGCGAGATCCCGGCCGCCCAGCCCGAACGCGAGTCCGGCCGCCAATGCGAGCGCGCCGACGAACCCCGTGAACAATGTGTTGATCAGGTTGGACGCAATTCCGAGCTGGTTCACGGCGATGACGATCCCGAATGCCCACACCGCCGTTCTCGCGACGTTGGACAATGTCTCGGGATTCCGGAATCCGCCCTCAGCCGTCGCTCCGCGCACGACGTTGCCGAGCGCGCGGGCAGCAATTCCGGCGATGAAGAGGATGACCATCGCGACAACGAGGTTCGGCAGCCACAGCAGGAACTGGCTCATCACATCGGACACGGCAGGGAGTCCGAGCATGTCGAACGCGACGAGCAGCACGACGATGCGAACGAGCCATTTCACGAGCGACGCGACCATGGTCGCCGGGTCGGTGCCCGTTCCCATCTTCGTCAGGAAATCTCCGAGTCCCGATCGCTGCATCAGCTCGTCGAACCGGATCGCGCGCAGAAGGCCCGTCACCGCTCGCGCCAGCAACGATGACACGAACCATCCGATCGCGACGATGACGATGAATCCGAGGATCCGTGGGATCGCGCCAAGGATCATCTCGAACGCCTCGCGGAACGAGTCTCCGAGGCTGTCGGCAAACGATTCGTCTTCGACCGGGACCGGGAATGTCTGAACGGGCTGGCTTTGGGCTGGAACGGTGGGAACAGTAGTCTGAAGCAGCATGGTCGTCCTCCGTGGAGGTGATTTGCCAGGAATCAGGCGTCTTTCTTCACTGCGCCGTAATGCTGCCGCGGATCGAGCGCGTCCCGCAGCGCGTCGCCCAGCAGATTGAACCCGAGCACCGCGGCACCGATCGCGACTCCCGGGAAAACCGACGTCCAGGGCGCCCGTCGAAGTTGGTCAAGATCGCGTCCATCGGCAATCATGGATCCCCAGCTCGGCGCCGGCGGCGGGACTCCGAGGCCGAGAAATGACAGCGCGGCTTCCGCCATGATCGCGCCGGCGACTCCAAGCGTGGCGGCGATCACCACCGGCGCGATGACATTGGGAAGGACGTGCTGGAGCATGATGCGCATGTCTCCGGCACCGAGCGCCCGGATGGCCTGGATGTACTCCAGCTGTCGCACGACCAGTACCTGGCCGCGTACCAGTCGCGCCATCCCTGCCCAGCCGACTATTCCGATCGTGGCGTAAACGACGCCCATCGATGGCTCGAGGGCGGCGACCATCGCGATGAGCAGGAGCAGCGTCGGAAACGCGAGCGTGACATCCGCGAGCCGCATCACCAGCTCGTCGACCCACCTTCCATAAAATCCGGCGACGAGTCCCAATGAGACGCCGAGCAGCAAGGCGATCCCCTGAGATATCAGGCCAACGGTGAGCGAAACGCGCGCGCCGTAGACGAGACGCGACCAGACATCACGGCCCTGAATGTCGGTACCGAGAAAATGATCGGCGGAAGGCTTCTCGAGCAGGTGCACGAGATCGATCGCAATCGGGCTCTGCGGTGCGATGAGGGGCGCCAGTATCGCCGCCAGGGTCATGATGACGACTATCACGATCCCGATACGGGCGCGGTTGTCGCGCAAAAATCTTTTCCGTTGTGCGGGATCAAGCATCACCTGCCTCCGATTGTACTTCTCACGCGGACGGATCCCTCAAATGTGGCGGCGTATCCGGCGGCTGGCGCTTCCACCGGCGGTGTTGCCAGAAGTACTGAGCCGGCGCGACCCGCACCCACCTCTCGAGAATCTGGGTGTACCGTGCGACGATTGCGTCAACATCGGCATCCTTGTCGCCTGTGTCGGGAGCCTCTACGCGCTCGAACACAATTCTATAGCGTCCGTTCGGCTTGCGTAGCGCGACGACGAAGATGACCGGCACCTCGAAACGCAAGGCGAATACCGCGGCACCGCGCGGGGTCTTCGCGGGCCGCCCGAAAAACGGGACGAAAGTGGACGCCAGCCCCAGAACTCCCTGGTCGGCGATGAAGCCCACGGCTCGACCCGCGCGCAACGACCGCGGCGTCCGGCGCACCGCCTCGGAATCGTGGACGATGGTCATTCCCATCTCCTCGCGCGTGTGATTGATCCACGCGTCGAAGAGCGGGTTGGCCATTCCCCTCGCGATCGCATCGAGCGGAATTCCGCGCGCCGCGATGTACGCTCCCGACAGCTCCCAGTTCCCCATATGACCGGAGACGAGGACGGCACCCTTGCCGCGCGCCATCGCTTCCTCGATCAGCTCCCAGCCTTCCACCGTCTCGACGAGGCGCAGGAGGCCCTCCCTGCCGATCGATCCAAGCAACGCGGTCTCGATCGATGATCTCCCGAGGTGGCGGTAGGATTCCTTCGCCAGCTTCACGACCTCGGCGGGCGAGAGCTCCGGAAAAGCGGCGGCGATCTGCCGCTCGACCACTCGCTTGCGTATTCCAAGCGGCCGGTAGCCGAGCTCGCCCAGCTTCTCGCCGATCGCGCCGGCGCGGTCCCAGCTCAGCGCGCGCAATGCTTCGATCGTCGCGCGCATCGTATAAAACTCGGCTCGATGCGCGAGCGTCGGCTTTCGCTCGTTCTGCTTTGGCTTCGGCGCCGGTGGGGATTGCGTCATCGCCCCAGCCCCGAGCTTCGCCTGCCGACGACGTTGTAGGTGAACTCGCGCGTATCCCGCGCAACGCGATCCCAGTTGTAGTGAGTCTCGACGGCGTGGCGAGCGGCGCGTCCCATCTGCGCTCGCCTCTCTGGATCGAGCAACAGCGACTGAATCGCTCCGGTCACTGCATCTGCATCGGTCGGAGGAACGACGATCCCGGTCTCGCCGTCCCGAACCGCCGAGCGGACACCGCCCGAATCGCCCGCGACCGAAGGCACTCCGCACGCAGCGGCTTCGAGGAAAGAGATGCCGAATCCTTCGACGTTGATGTCCTTGTCTACCCTCGATGCGCCGAGGTAAACGGTGGAAGTAGCGTAAGCCTCGGGCAGCTCGTCGTCCCGCATCGGTCCGACGAACCCGACGCGCCCCGCGACGCCCATTGCGCCGGCGAGCGCGCGGAGGCGTGGCTCGTCGTGGCCTTCACCGACCAGAATGTAGCGCAGATCGGGAAAGTCGCGGCTCAACATCGAGAGCGCCTGGATGCCCATGTCCTGACCCTTGTGCGGGACCAGTCGCGCGACCGTGATCATGAGCGGTGCATCTCCAACCCCCCAGCGACGGCGCAGCGCACCGGTGTCGCGCGAAGGGTTGAAGCGGACGGGATCCGTCCCGAGATCCAGAGCCGCGACCGGAGGCGGAGCCACGACTCCTACCTCGCGCATCACATCCGACGCCAGCTGTGCCACCCATTTGGATGTGCCGACGATCCCCGCCGCGCGGCCGAGTATGGACCGCGCAGTGCGGCGCTTGAGCGCGCTCCGCTCCGACTTTTGCCGCTCCCTGAGCAGGTCGCCGCCGTTCACGTAGATGAAGTAGGGAACACCGAGCTTCCGATGTGTCCAGCGAACGGCGTAGCCAACGGGGCGAATATTGCCGCAGTGAATGACGTCATAGCGGGGCGCGCGATCCGACCCCAGCCATCGCGCCCACCGAACCTGGTTCGAGAACCTGTTGGCGCGGTCGAATGGAAACGGCTGGCGGAAGATCCGGTACGGCTCGTTTGGGTCGAAGTCGCGAGCCTCGCGCGAGGCGACCGTCGACACACTCATCGTCGTCTCTTCCTCGGCGCCGTCGGCGAACCGGCGGCACAGCTCGACATGCCTTCGCGCCATCCCGCCGAGATCGGGCGCGTAGTCCTGCGTGACGAAAAGATGGTTCAAAAGCGGGGTCGCGGTGCGGTGCTACGCGCCGCGAATCTGCGACCAGAGCTTTTCTGGTGTCATCGATCCGTGAGGCGCAAGCGGTCGCCAGATCTTGTAGCGAAGCTTGTTCCATCCGACGAGCCCGTCGGGCGACTTTGCGACGGGCATGATCTGGCGCGCCGGGATCGCCAGCAGCGCGCGCTTGATCCTGTACATGGCGCCATCACCGTCGAGCGGCCGGTATTGTGCCCAGCCAATCGATCCGGAATAACCCGCCGGTCCAAAGTCGTCGGACCCGAGCACGTCCTCCGCGAATACGCGCAGTGAGCCGTAGTGGGTACCCAGCACGTCGTGCATCAGCACGAGCGCGCCTGGAACGAGGTATGGCTTGAACAGCTCTACATCCGCTCTCGCGCCTTCGTAGGTGTGGTCGCCATCGATCCACAGGAACCGGATCGGCTCGTTCCATTTTTTTGCCAGCTCGCGCGAGTACATGACGCGGATGTCGATGTTCGCGGAGATGCCGGCCCGATTCACGTTGGTCCGGAACTCGTTGAGCGTAGACGGAGCTCCCTTGAGATCGGGGTCCGTGCTCGCGGGGGCGGTATGCGGGTCGACTGCCACTACGACGCCCAGGTCGTATCGCTTGCACACGTGCGCGAGACCGATGGTAGAGCGACCCTTGAAGCTCCCGATCTCGAGATTCGCGCCCTCGGCCGGCGCCAGCGCGGCGGCGATCATGATGCACCGCGCTTCGCGCTCGGACAGATAGCCGGGCGC
>JBGTEZ010000141.1:0-3112 GCA_041747535.1 Gemmatimonadaceae bacterium | reverse complement strand
TTCATGTCCCGCATGATCGGGCACCACTCCCAGGCAATCGTGATCGCCCGCTGGGCGCCGACTCACGGGGCGAGCTCCACCATACGCACGCTGGCGGCGCGCATCATCAACGCTCAGCAGGATGAGATTGCGACGATGCAGCGATGGCTGCGCGACCGGTTTCAGCCGGTGCCCGATGCAAAGGACCTGGGGATGAAGATGACAATGAACGGAGTCGAGCACACAATGCCGATGCCGGGGATGCTGAGCGAGGCGGAACTGAAGCGACTGGATACGGCGAGAGGCCCCGAGTTCGACAGGTTGTTCCTTTCATTGATGATCCGCCACCACAAGGGAGCGGTCGCAATGGTAAAGGATCTGTTCGGGTCTTACGGAGCCGCGCAGGATGAGACAGTGTTCAGACTCGCCTCCGATGTGAACGTCGATCAGTCCACCGAGATCGAGCGTATGGAGAAGTTGCTCGCCGGTCTCCCACAGCGAACCCAATAATGACACCCAGCTTTTTCGTCCGCGATGCGGCCTCAGCTCGATCGGCCGTCCGGCTGATGTCCCTGATCGTGATTGCGGGTCTCCTGAGCGCGGCCGGATGTGCGCCCTCCAGCCTGACTCCGGCAGGCGCGCCCCGGCCCGACCCGCGAGTTGGCTTGCGCGCCGGGAAATTCGATGCCGCCCAGTCGCTCTGGAATCTCCGACTGGTGTCGACGACGCCACCACGTCCGGAATTCACCACCGCGATGAATTCCGATCTGGCGTTCACCGGCCCCTACGCGATTCAGGGGAACTTCAACGGCTATCAGGTTTGGGACATCTCGAACCCGGCCGCACCTGCCCTGAAGAGAGCGTATCTGTGCCCCGCGTCGCAGAGCGACGTTTCCGTGTACAGGAATCTCCTCTTCGTTTCGGGAGAGAGCCTTACTGCGCGCCTCGATTGCGGCACTCAGGGGGTCAAGGACAGCGTCAGCAAGGACCGGCTGCGTGGACTCCGCATCTTCGACATCACCGACATCGGCAATCCCAGATACGTCGGCAACGTGCAGACTTGCCGCGGCTCACACACGCACACGGTGCTCGTCGATCCGAAGGACACGGACAATGTCTACATCTACATCTCGGGCTCGTCGAGAGTGCGCTCACCGAGCGAGCTCGCGGGGTGTCTGGCAGCCGCGCCCGACAAGGACCCCAACACTTCGCTGTTCCGTATCGAAGTCATCAAGGTGCCGCTCGCACACCCGGAGCGTGCGGCGATCGTCAGCTCGCCGCGCATCTTCGACGATCTGGTTGCGCCGGCCAAACACGGTGAGACCGCCGCGGACATCGCCGCGGTCAAGAGGGCGGTGGCTCGAGCGCAGGCAACAGGCGGGTTCACGGGCGTCATCGATGGCACGGAACAGGTGCTTGATTCCGCGTTCGTCAGCCCTTTGCTCGACAGCATCGTCGAGGCACGCAACGGTCGCGGAGCGCCCACGGCCGCTGACAGCTTCGCTTTGCGCGCGGCGCTTCCCCGTCTCGTCGCCGAGGCGCATCCAGTGCTTCCGATCGGCGCGGACGCGGGGCCGACACAGTGTCACGACATTACCGTCTATCCTGCGATTGGACTGGCGGGGGGAGCGTGTGGGGGATACGGCTTCCTTCTCGACATCCGCGATCCGGCGCACCCGCGTCGGATCACCGCCGCAGCAGACTCGAACTTCGCCTACTGGCATTCAGCGACCTTCAACAACGACGGCACCAAGATTCTTTTCACGGATGAATGGGGTGGTGGCAGCCACCCGAAGTGCCGCACCACCGACCGGCCGGAGTGGGGCGCGAACGCGATCTTCACCGTCGTCCGCGGACAGGGCACGGAGCCGCTGGTGGTCAACAACAGGATTCCTGCCGACGCCGGCAGCGCCCAGATGCATTTCAAGAGCTACTACAAGCTGCCCGCGCCTCAGACTCCCGAAGAGAACTGCGTCGCCCACAACGGGTCGCTGATACCTATCCCCGGACGCGACGTGATGGTGCAGGGCTGGTATCAGGGCGGCATCTCCGTCTTCGACTGGACGGATCCGGCAAAGCCGGTCGAGATCGCCTACTTCGATCGCGGCCCCGTCGATTCCACGAGGATGGTGATGGGCGGCTCGTGGTCGGCCTACTGGTACAACGGCTACATCTACAGCTCGGAGATAGCGCGCGGCCTCGATGTCCTCGAGCTCCTTCCGAGCGCCTACTTGTCGGCTAACGAAATAGCAGCGGCGAAAACCGTGCGCTTCGACTACTACAACGCTCAGGGGCAGCCGAAGCTCGTGTGGCCGGCGAGCTTTGCAATGTCGCGCGCATTTGTCGATCAGCTGGAGCGGTCGAACGGCTTGTCGGGCGCGCGATTGTCCGCGATCCGGAATTCGCTGACGCTGGCGGAAGCGGCGCCGCCCGCGCAGAGGCAGGACGCTCTGTCTCAGCTCGCTCTGCAGCTGGATGCCGACGCACACGGGTCGAGCGATGCCAGCAAAGTGCGAAGCCTGGCGAGCGCGTTGAGAGAGCTGGCGACGGCGGTGCGCGAGGGGCGTTAAGTCCCTCTCGGACCGATCGGAAAAACGACCTCATCAGGTAAGCGCAGTGCCCCGCGCGACTTAGCCTAAATTGTTGTGAAATCAGCATTTAGGGGCACGAATGTGCTATATTACACCTTAACAATTCGAGCTAAGCCAGGCGCCAAAGTTTGGGCGCTGCCGGCCCGCGGATTAATCCTCGCACGTGGGGTCCCGGTGTCAGTTTCGACGGGGTGTTGGAGATACTAAAAATGCAGAAAATCAAAAACGGCCAGATCGCGCGCAGCGTTCGGTTTGATATCGCGACCGACAAGAACGAAGAGTTTCACAAGCTGTTCAGAAACGAGATCCTCCCGACCCTGAAGAAGCAGGACGGGTTCAAGGACGAGCTGCTGCTCGTGCAGGATCAGCACGTTCTCGCCATCAGCGTCTGGAACAACATGGATTCGGCACGTAAGTACGAATCCACGACGTACCCGCAGCTGGACAGGACGCTTCGTCCGATAATGTCGGGCAAGCCGACGGTCGAGACGTTCGGCTACGAGTCGATGACCACGCTCGCGTAGCTTCGCTTCAGATCGTGA
>JBGTEZ010000140.1:0-3053 GCA_041747535.1 Gemmatimonadaceae bacterium | reverse complement strand
ACGACGATCGCCGCCCCATCGACCTCGAACGAAAGCACGTCGGTCACGATACTCACGCCGAGCCGGGCCGCCACTCGCGGAGCGATATCACGGCCCTGGGCGGAAGTGCTGAAAACGACCGCCCGATAGCCCCCCGACTTGATCCGCTCCGCGGCGGTCGCGGTGGCGACTTCAGGGTTGTAGTTCGCGAGATCCGCGTGCTCGACGACGAACACTACGTCGGCGCCGTGAGTCGCTATCTGCGCCGCCTTGGCGGAGATTCCAGGCGGGCCGATCACCATGGCGTGCACTTCGCCGCCCCCCGATGCATCGGCCAGCATCCTCGCGGCTGTCGTCGCCTCGAGTCCCACTTTGCGCAGCTCGCTGCCGCGCGATTCGACGAACGCAAAGATGTTCGCCATCAGAGGACCTTCGCTTCGGTTTGGAGCAGCTTGATCAGCTCCGGCACGGCCGCCGCACCTTCACCGATTATGCGGCCGGCTTTCCGCTCGGGCGGAAGCTCCAGCTTGCGCACCGTGATCTGCGGAGCGGGACGCGCGGCCGGCTTCACCTCGAGGGGTGTTTTCTTCGCCGCCCTGATTCCCTTGAGTGAAGGGTATCGCGCGGTGTTGAGGCCTTCATCCACCGTCAGCACCGCGGGAAGCGGGAACTCCACGGTTTCCTGAGCCCCTTCCAACTCTCGTTTCGCCGTTCCCTTTCCTCCTTCGATCGCCAATGAAGAGATCGCCGTCACGCACGGAAGCCCAAGTATTTCGGCCGTCATCGGACCGACGACACCATTGGACGAGTCCGGAGAGATTTTTCCGAAGAGAATGAGATCGTACCCTCCCGTCTTGAGTTCTTCGGCGAGCGCGGTGGCGATGGTGAAGCCATCGAAGGGGACTTTGTCCGCCTTGAGCTGTATCCCGCGGTCGACACCCATGCTCAGAGCTTTTCGAATTGTTTCCTGAACGCTGTCGGGGCCAAGCGAGATAACGGTGACTTCGCTTCCGGCGTTCTTGTCCCTCAGCTGGAGCGCGGCCTCGACCGCCCAGGCGTCGAAATCGTTGAGGTCGAACTTTAGCCCTGCCTCGTCGAGCGACGTGCCGTCGCCAGCGACCTTGAAGCGGACATCCATGTCGGGAACACGCTTGATGCACACGGCAATCTTCACCGCGGGGTCTCCATGTGATTGATTCACCTAAACATAACTGAGGCGGAATCAGAGTTCTCGCACCAGTACTGATCCCTACCCAAATCAGCCCACTGGTACAAAAAAAAGAGTCCGGCGCGCTCGCGTCCGGACTCTCTCACTCCGCTCGGTCTGATGTCAGACGAGTGGCAAGCTAGACTGGGGCTGTCAGCTCAACGTCAGATGCCTCTCCCGCCACGGGGCGCCTTGGCGCCAATCTTGGCCCGGTCCTCCATCTCCTCGAGCTGCTTGAGGTACTGGTCCACCTGCACGTAGTGCGGATTCTCCCTCAACACGTTCCCACAGAACGTGAGCGGGTGAGTTTCGTACGCACCGTGTACCATTACGGTGCCTGACAGACTGGCAACGTCGTACATGCACATTACCACGCAGGGAAACTGTTTGGCCGCCCCGGTGACCTTTGCCTCGAATGCGAGAATGTCGAGCTCCTCCGGCCATCCGGGCTTGGACCAGCCGATGTTGCCGAGGAGCCGGATACAGCCTGACCCGCTCGACACGGCCTTCTGAAACTTGTCGCCGATGGCACCGAGCATCTTCTCGCCCGACGGACCGCCGCCGATAACGGAGAGGCGGTTGGCGGCCTGCATATGATCGGTGTCGATCCCATTGCGGCGCAGAATCCCCAAAACTCTCTCGTTTGCCTCGTCGTGACCGAACACTACGGCGTGCTCGTTCTGCCTCAGTCCCAGGATGAGGAACTTCACCGCCTCGTCGAACTGGGCGTCCTTTTCCCAGAAGTAAGCGATGTGGTCCCCGAGACGAACGCGCTCGCCCCGCAGGCCGAGCTCGATGTCCGCTTCGAGTCCTCTCTGATGTGTGGTCATGTTTCGAATGCGCTCAGGCCGGTAACGGCCTGCCCCAGAATGAGTGTGTGGATGTCATGCGTGCCCTCGTATGTGTAGACGCTCTCGAGGTTCGCCATGTGCCGCATCGAGGAGTATTCAGCAAGTATGCCATTGGCCCCTAACAGGCGCCTCGCCTCGCGGGCGATGTCCGTCGCGACACTGACATTATTACGCTTTGCGAGCGACACCTGCTGGGGAGAAAACGTCCCCGCGTCCTTGAGCCGGCCGAGGTGCAGCGACAGCAGCTGACCTTTGACGAGCTCAGTCAGCATATCGGCGATGCGCTGCTGCTGGATCTGGAACCCTCCGATTGGCCTTCCGAACATCACACGATTGCCCGCGTAAGCGACCGCTTCCTCGTAACACGCCATCGCCGCGCCCATCGCGCCCCAGGAAATTCCGTATCGCGCCTGGGTGAGGCACATGAGCGGGCTCTTGATCCCGCCGGACTTGGGGAGGAGCGCGGTTGCGGGAAGCTTCACATCCTGCATCACCAGCTCGCTCGTATCGGAAGCTCTGAGCGACAGCTTGCCCTTCTGATCCTTGGACGAGAAACCGGGCGCGTCCGTGGGGACGATGAAGCCGCGAATCGATTTGTCGCTCTTGTCCTCACCTGTCTTCGCCCAGACGATCGCAACCTGAGCGGTCGACCCATTGGTGATCCACATCTTGGCGCCGTTGATCACCCAGCTCCCATCCTTCTGCTCGCGGGCGCGCGTGATCATGCCGGAAGGATTCGACCCGTAGTCGGGCTCGGTCAATCCGAAGCATCCTATCACTTCGCCACTGGCCATTTTCGGAAGGTAGTGGCGCTTCTGCTCGTCGCTCCCGAAGGCATAAACCGGATACATGACGAGGGCTCCCTGGACCGATGCGAAGGAGCGAACGCCCGAGTCGCCGCGTTCCAGCTCCTGCATGATCAACCCGTACGAGACGTTGTTGAGCCCGGCGCACCCGTACTCCTCGGGCAGGTTCGCCCCGAACATCCCGAGCTCCGCCATCTCCGGAATGAGCTC
>JBGTEZ010000139.1:0-2913 GCA_041747535.1 Gemmatimonadaceae bacterium | reverse complement strand
GGCGCGGGCGGAAGGTATCGGCTGCACGCCGATACGATCGGGAGGGCGGCGGCGGATGCCAGTGCCGCAACGACTTCCCGACGAGTGACAGCTCTTTCAGACATCTGTGGAACCTCAGCTGGGTCGCTCATGATTGTGAATGCTCGGCCTGCAGCTTCACCTGGTCAAGCACACGATAATGGATGCGGTGAAGCAACGCATCGGCTATGGGTCGCCAGTAGGGAAGGGGGTGAATGTCCATCGTGTACCAGGTGCTCCCCTCGAGGCCGCGCCGCAGGCTCACGCTCACTCCGATCCAGAAGTCGGTGGAAGGAGGGAGGCATTGAGTTACCAGAAACCGTCGTCTTTACGCTCGCTCACAGCGCGAACACAGTACTCCGCGATCCTGCGGATCAGATCTTCCGGCAGGGGCTCGTCGTAGCGAACCTGAAGATAGTTCCTGGTAGTCTTCTGCATTTCCAGCTCCTTGCGAAATGCCTTGAGCGCCGCGGCTCCGGGCGCGAAGTCGAGGTGCTTTTTGTACGCGGAGAAAGCGAAAACGAATCGCGGCTCGACGAAGAAGGGGCTTCCCCACTTGATCGCCCCCTCGGCCTCGGGCGCGGCGCTCCTGAGGATCGCGTGCACCCGGCGCAGATGCGGCTGGCCCTCTCGTGGGGCAGCCCGGATATACTCGGCGATCGTGGTCGCACGCCTGCCTGGCATCCCTCAGGCCTTCGCTTTCCTGGAAGGCTTCGATTTGGCGGAACTGTTGAGGGCCACCGCCTCGCGCACGAGCGCCTTGAAGGCGGACTCGTTCACTTCCTCTCCTTCGTGGATGTCGATCGCGCGTCGTACGTTCCCGTCGAGGCTCGAGTTGAAGAGGCGGGCCGGATCCCGGAGAGAAGCGCCCTTGGCGAAGGTAAGCTTCACGACATTCTTGTAGGATTCGCCAGTGCAGATGATGCCGTCGTGAGACCAGATCGGAACGCCCATGTACTTCCACTCCTCGACGACGTCAGGGGCCGCTTCCTTTATCAGCTTCCGCATTCGGCGGAGCGTTTCCCCGCGCCAGTCACCGAGGTCGGCGATTCTTTTCGAGATGAGCTCCGATGCCGACTGCCCTGGATTCGCGCCCGACTTTTTCATGTTCTCATCCTCACGATTCAGATCAGAGTTTCGCGGCCCCCTCCACCGTCCGGTAGGTGACCTACAGCTCCGGCCTGCCATCGCCGTCGAGATGGGAGGATCTCGCTCCTCAGGCCTCAACCGGCTCGACGCGAACGGCAGTCCCGTAGCATAATACCTCCGTCACGCCTTGCATCAACTCGTTCGCGTCATAGCGGATCCCTATCACCGCGTCGGCGCCTGCCATGTGCGCCTGGACCAACATGGTGTCGAAAGCCTGCTTGCGCGTTCGCTCAGCGAGCTCGGTAAAGAGCGAGATATTGCCGCCAAGCAGCGTCTGGAAGCCAGCGCCGATGGTGCCGAAAACCGATCGGGACCGGACGACGACACCGCGTACCACGCCCAGATTGTCCACGATGCGGAATCCGGGTACGTCGAAGCCGGTCGTTGTCATGTTGGCGGGAATGTCTGCCGCCTGCGAATGGATTATCGAGGACATGGTTCACGTTCCCGGGAAGTGGTCGGCTGGTCGTGTCCAGCGCCATTCGGGCGCCGGTCCGACGGACAGGCCATCATTTTCGCCCCACCGCAGAGATTGTCACGTTCGGAATCCGAACGCTACCATCAGCGCTCACGTACTGCCGAAGCTTTTCGGCGAGTCGCTGCCGATACTCCGTCTGCTGCCCGGACGACTTGGCGGAAAGCAAATCGGCAAGATCAGGCGAAGCCGGCGGCGAGTCGCGGCTACTCACGCGTGATGACGTAGTGCACGGCCTTCTCGCCTGGCGTGCTCATGACGTTGCCGTATCCAAGCCCGGGAAGGTCGAGGCCGGTGAACAGGGGCTCACCGGCGCCGAGGAGGCGCGGGGACACCGCGATGTGCATCTCGTCGACGAGGCCGGCCTCGAGGTATTGCCGAATGGTGCCGGCACCCCCGAGCAGTCGAATGTCCTTGCTTCCGGCTGCGGAACGCGCATGGTCGAGGGCGGCACGAATACCGTCGGTCACGAAGTGGAATACGGTTCCACCCTCCATTTCCTGAGGCGGGCGGGAGTGATGTGTGAGCACGAACGTCGGGGTGTGATACGGAGGATTCTTCCCCCACCACCCGCGCCACGATTGGTCGGGCCAGGGGCCGCGGATCGGTCCGAACATATTGCGGCCAAGAATGAACGCGCCGATGTTCGCCATTCCACGCTCAGCGAAATCGTTGTCGATGCCGGTGACCCCGCCCTCGCGCCCGCCCATCTGCTTGAAGAATCGCGTTCCGACGAGCCACTCGTGCAGCTCCTCTCCTCCCTCGCCCAGTGGAGTCTCTTTCGACTGGTTCGGCCCGGCGCCGTAGCTGTCGAGCGAGATAGTGAAACTGTGCACGATCAGTCGCGACATAATCAGCGTGGTGGAAGGCGGTCGTGTCGGCGGCTCACGGACGTCCGGGGGCCAGGTGTCGCGTCAGACAATTGCATGGACTGCAAGCGGCTAGGGGACTGCGACGCGCCGCAGCGACACGAGCAACTGCTCGAGGTGGGCGGGTCCGCGCCGGGACCAAATGTTGTAGAGGCACTCCTGTCCGGGAATCTTGAGATACGCCAGCCAGTTTGGTCCCGTCCCACCCTCAGGGCCGTAGCCCGCTTCGCTTCCGTCGGCCCAAGCCATCCGTCGGGGCCACGATGAGTACAGATCCGGACTCCACGCGCTGGTGCCGGTTCCCGCCACCCCGAAGGCGCTCCTCACATCGGCGAGATCGTAGGCAACCGCCCAGCCGCCGGAGAACGGCGCGGTTCGAGAGACTGCCCCGCTGAGGATCGC
>JBGTEZ010000138.1:0-2585 GCA_041747535.1 Gemmatimonadaceae bacterium | reverse complement strand
CCCAACGCCTCGATGCCCGCCAGGATGGCGCGCTCCGGCGCCTCGGGGGTCGAGAGGACCTTATGAACCCGAAAGCCGCGCCCATCATAGGCCACGAAATCGGTGAAGGTCCCCCCGGCATCCACGCCGAGCACCAGGCTGCGTTCCCCCGGTCGCGTGCGAGCTGCCCTGGTCATCACCTATGTCAACGACCTCTTTAATTCTCTGGCATTGCGCGCTTCTGGTTCGATGAGGCCCTGGACGAACAGGATCGCGAGTCGGGCTCGTAAAGTCAGCAACTCCGCGAATGGAGGAATCGCCGGATTTCGTTTGCTCGACCGAGCCTGCCGGGCTCGGGTGGCGCTTACAGGGCTCGCTCTGGTTCTTGCGGTCGAAGAATCACGCGATCGAACCGGTTCGTTTCTCACCGCATCACCTGCGGACCCTGTGAGGCTCAGCGGTGACTGTTCCGGCGTAGATTTCCATCCCGGAGGGTTAGCCGAGATCCGCGATAACCGCAACCGCTGTCGAGCGCCCGGACAGGGACGCTGTAAGAACGAGACCGATGAATGGAAGGCTAATCCCCTGGATATTCCAATCTGGCCCCGGCAGGTGTTTCAGAGCCCATGAATCGCGATACTCCGAAAGCTCGGACTTCCCGGCCTCCGGCCCTCGTCGAAGACGACATAGAGGATTCCCGACCGCGCCTCAGCAAACACTGCCTCCGGCGAAACGCGTTTGCCCGGTTTCATCCGCGAGAACCGGACCGCCTTGATCTTCTCCGGTTGCGCGGCAGCCATGCCGGTCCACCAGTACAGACGGAAGGCCCCCTTGCCACCGGCCGGTCCCGCGAGAATGACGAAACGTTGCCGCTCCGGCCAGTACTCGATGCTGCGGATCCCGCGCCCCGCGAGGTCGAGGAGCAACGGTTCGCCGAAGCGCGGAGTTTCACCGGAGTCGAGGACCCCCGCCGCATTGCCCAGCCGGACGATCAGCGCCTTCTCATCTATCAGCGGGCTACGGAACCCAATCAGCAGCTCGCCTGCCTTCGAGGTGTTGGAAAGGCCCTCGATGCTGAGGCCCCCTTCCTTAGGCGCTAACTTCGGATGCAGTTCCAGCGACGGCCACCGCTTGTCCAGGTCGGCGACGAGCGAACAGTACGGTGCGCCAGTCACGGTCAGCGCCAGCTTGCCGTTCTTCCGCGACATGCGCGTGGCGAACAACCGGTGACGGCTCGGACGGCGCTTAGCCTTCTTGCTCCGGCCGTGGGAACCGATCCACACGATGCACTTGCCCAGCCAGGTGGCGGCTTCCAGATCCAGCTCGGGCTCCTCGGGATCGGGATTCAGCTTCTCGTGGGCGAGCGAGAACGCCTGGATCGCATCTCCATCCACCGCTGCATCGTACAAGCGGATGCAGGTCACATCCTGATCTTCATCGCTCGCCACCAGAATTCGCGTGCCACCCGGCTCCAGGGATACCGCGCCGGACGCGTCGCTGACACCCCGGTGCGTGCGGGGTGCGTCGATTCGAATGTTTCGCATGGACCCTCCGTTCCTGCCCCCACGGGGGAACGTGCTACGCTGGCGCCGGCTCGCCTACGGGGGTAGCCGTTACCGCGGCCTCCACCTTCCCTTCGAGCGTGCGCCGCCCATCGAAGGACCAATGACCATCCGAGTGCGCCCGCTTCGGTCCGAACTACACCTGCCAGGCACACCTCTTCTATTCCCACAGCCCCTTGCGGCCGCTGGCCGTTCCCACTACTCGGGGGCAGGGGCCTATGCCCTTGCCCCCCGTCCTGCCCCATGCACTATACTACTCCAAGCACAAGGCCACGCGGGAAACCCTCCTGACCCCGACCGTGGCTAACCCAGGGCACGCAACCGCCATAGCCGCCCCTTGGGCCGGACTAAACACGGTAGGCTGCGATGAGGGCAGCGAACCACAGCGAGCCCGCGAGACGCTCGGTTTCGTACCTCAAACGTCTGCGGCGCTTTCGGCGGTCATCGCGCACCGGAGAGCGGAGAGACCGCGCTGGCGGGCGTAACGTTTAACCAATCGTCGGGCGGTAGCAAAGAATATGATTTATACCCTTAATATCAAATGCGTGAGGGGCGCATACCTTGAGGAACCGTTCGAGCGAACGATTGAAGTCTCTGATGAAATGACTCTGGGCACGCTGCACGATACGATTCAGGAGCTGACCGGATTCGACAACGATCATCTGTTCACGTTTTTCATGGCACGCGGTCCGAGAGGACAACGAACCAGCATAGTCGAAAAGGGTCAATGGGAAGAAGAGCAAGACCGTCTCTACGAGTTGCCGCTGACCGAAGTATTCCCTCTTGAACAAAACATGAAGTTGTTCTATTGGTTTGATTTTGGAGATAACTGGATGTTCCAGATCCAACAACGGCGACAGCCTAAACCGGAAGACTCGGGTACTGAATATCCGAAGGTCATCCGAGAGGTCGGGCCTCAACCTGTTCAGTATCCAGAATAAGAATAAGAACTCCACCAGCCGCTCTGCCAGGAAACGCCCGAGCGAGGCTCAGGAGGGGCATCGACTGCTGCCTGTCTACCACGCCGATCGAGGACTGGAGAGG
>JBGTEZ010000137.1:0-2057 GCA_041747535.1 Gemmatimonadaceae bacterium | reverse complement strand
CGCCGCAGCTGTACTCCGAGCTCCACGTTCTGCCCGCCGAGCGGCGTGCGGTCGAACGAGTACCAGAGCCAGAGTAGCGGCTTCACTTTCTGGAACCGGGCATCATTGCACTCGGCGTAGTACTCGGGCTCGAGAGTGACGTTGCGAGGATCGAGTGCGAGGAGAGAGAGCCTCGTCCCGGCGGGAAGCTTCGGGTCCGCCACCGCCGTCTCCCAATTTGCGGCATACTCGGGGAACGCTATCTCGGCCAAAGTTCGGCGGCAGAGGTCGAAGCGATTTGCACCGGACTTTATCTCGCCGTCGATTGCGTCGAGCCACTCCGACGCCGCCCCGGCAGCCGGAAGGGAAGGGAGCTTCCGTAGGGGTAGTATCGCCATGCTATTGCCGGTCTCCCGAGCGCGACGCGCGCGCGCGAACCAGCGCCCGCTCTCGCTCAATTCGGGTCAGAATCTGCTCCCATGACGTGCTCTGCTGATCCTGGAAAGTAACGGTGAGCGGCTGGTCGAGGTCCACCTCTTCATCGTACAGGTAGAGAGCGCTCTGCGTCTCCCGCTGTCTCAGGCGCTGCTCGCCGAATCCCGAGCTGAGCGGTATCACCTCCAGCGCCCGAAAATTCCGGCCGCTCGAGGTGATGATCAGCTCCATCGGGCTGAAGTGAATGTCGGGAGCCACGCCGTAAAAGGAGACATACCAGAGATCGGGCGCCTGTCCTCCGCGCCGCCTCGCGACGGCGGCGATCGATTCCTTGTTGCTCTCCTGCAGCTCACGCAGCGCGCGGTAGGAATCAGCGGTGAGGAGCCTGATGAGACTCTCGTCGAGCGGAATTGCGCGCACGATCAGTCCCTGAAGCTCGAGTCGAATCGCGATCTCGTCCTGGCGCAAAGTGCCGTATCCAGGGGGAACGCTGCCCTTGCCGGTCGTATCGTCAGCTGGTGCGATGACTGCACCAGGGTGCGCGTCATCGACGGGCGGCGGCCCGGACGCGCACGCACCTACTACGATTGCGACAACCACCAGTGCGATCGCGATCACGCTGATGGGCTACCGGTCTCGGGCACAGGTGCGACCAGCTGCATGATCGCCTCGAGGAGCTCAACTCGCCCACTCCCGCTCATGACGCTGAAGGGGATTATCTGCTCCGCCTCGACCGATAAAGCCCGGGAAATCTCGTTGACCCGCGCCTGGACCGCCGCCCTCGTGATCTTGTCCGATTTTGTCAGGGCTATGATTGTCGGAATCTCCAGCTGCGCCAGGAAATCCAGCATTGACCGGTCATCATCGCTCGGGTCGCGGCGGATGTCCAGCAGCAGCACCAGGCCGCGCAGCTGGGCCGTCCGGCCGAGATAGCTCTCGATGAGCGGGCGCCACTCGGCTTTCTTTTCCTTCGAGATGCGGGCGTAGCCGTAACCCGGAAGGTCCACGAACAGAAACTGATTGTTGATGCGAAAAAAATTGATTTCCCGCGTCCGCCCCGGGGTCTTGCTGACCCGGGCGAAGGATTTCCTCCGCACCAGCGCATTGAGGAGCGATGATTTGCCGACGTTGGATCGCCCGGCAAACGCAATCTCGGGGAGCGTCGACTCGGGACGCCACCCTGCCTGCCCCGCCTTTCCTCCGATGAACTCCACGTTGCGGATGATCAGCGAATCCGGAGGTTGGGCGGAGGCCTTCGCCATTCAGTGCGTCACTGAATCGAAGAGCGGCTCTCCGGCGGATGCCGAGTCGCCCGGCTGGGGGCGGAGCGCGATGGAAAGGACTTCGTCCATTGTCTTGACGGGGTGGAAGCGCACCGTGGTGCGAACTTCTTCAGGAAGCTCTTCGACGTCGCGGGCATTTCCGTGAGGTATGATCACGTCGCTCACCTTGTTACGGTGGGCCGCGACCGCTTTCTCCTTGAGCCCGCCGATCGGCAGCACGCGGCCGCGCAGCGTGATCTCTCCGGTCATCGCGACATCGCCCCGCACCGGCACACCGGTGAGCGCGCTTATCACGGCTGTCGCAATCGCGATTCCCGCCGACGGGCCATCCTTCGGCGTCGCGCCGGCCGGCATGTGGAT
>JBGTEZ010000136.1:0-3369 GCA_041747535.1 Gemmatimonadaceae bacterium | reverse complement strand
CGCTCGCTCAGACCAGGAAGTGCCATAACTTCAAATATAGCAATGACTAGGCGTTGTACTGAGAGCCGGAATCACCCTGCGGTCACGGTTGCTGGCAATCGTCGCGGCGAGGCTGTCCAGGCGGAGCCAACCGGTTGGAGTGAGCGACAGACGCGAGCCGTCCAGAGCGGCCCATCCTGCCGCGATCCACGGCCGGGCGGTCGGGAGCTCGTTCTCCTCGATTGGCAAACCCGACCGGGTTCGGAGACCGAGATACACCTTTTCGGCCTCGCGGTTCTCGGCCGACAGCAATTCCTCGCCAGCGACCACGGACTCCCCCGCCGTTAGCCGCTTCACCCAATCCGCGTATGGCGCAACGTTCCACCGCCGGTAAGAGCCATCGAAGGAGTGCGCGGATGGTCCGAGGGCGGCGTAAGGAGCGCCCGTCCAGTACGCGGAATTGTGGCGTGACGCGCGGTTCGGCAGGCCAAAGTTGGAGACCTCATAGTGCTCGAATCCGGCGGCCGTCATCGCATCGTGCGCGTACAGGAATTCCCCGGCGTACTGCGTGTCCGTCCCTTCGACGATCACGCCCCGGTCGGCCCACCGCGCGATCGGCGTATGCTGCTCGACGGTGAGGCCATAGAGCGACACATGGGTAGGCGCGAGCCCGAGCGCCTGCTCGATGTCGGATTCCCAGCGCCGCTCCAGATGTGCGGGCAGGTTGAAGATGAGATCGAGCGAGACGTCGTCGATCCCCGCGTCCCGAAGCACTCGAACGGCGTCCCTGCTTTGCGTGGCGGTATGTGTCCGGTGCATCCACTCGAGAACGCCGGCATCGAAGCTTTGGGTGCCCAGCGAGACGCGATTGATGCCGGCGCGAAGCCACGCTGCCGCGTTCCCGGGAGTGACGTCGTCCGGATTTGCCTCGAGCGTGAGCTCGGCGCCCGGATCGATCGATGCGTGGTCGCGGATTATCCCGAGAAGCGTTGCGACGCCCGCGCCGCCCAGGCGGGACGGGGTGCCACCGCCCAGGTAGACGGTGTCGAGATTCCAGCCCTCTCTGAGTGTTGCCGACGCTTCAAGGCGGAGGGCCGTGAGGTACTCATCGACCGGAGTCGAGCTTCGGACGGCGATCGAGAAATCGCAGTAGGAGCAGCGCCGGGCGCAGAAGGGGACGTGGATGTAGAGGTGATTCGGCACCTGTCAATATAGGCCCGGAGCAGGGTTTGTCGTGTGGCGGGGAGACGCCGTTTCTCAAGGAAATGCAACTGAACGGGAGATCACAAGGAAATGCAACTGAACGGGACATCGGCTCGCAGCTTGATAGTTCTCAGCTGTCGGCTTCACTGCGTCGTGACAGCACGTGCCCAACGGAAGAGACCGCGGTTGCTCGTGCCCCGCTCGCGGGCGAGACTGTCACGAGTAGTGCATCTGTGTGCTGTGAGCTCGCGCGCCGTCTGCTGACCACACGTTCAGTTGCACCCGCGTCCACGCGCGGTGGACCTACTCCGCTTTCGCCCGGATCTCGAACCGGTACACGTTGGTCTCCCGCCTCTTGAACCCGATCCGCTGGTAAAGCCGGTTCGCCGCCTCGCGCGCCGGAAGCGACGTCAGATCTACTATCACCGCCCCACGCTCGGCCGCGATCCTCAAAGCCTCGCGACTAAGTGCCTCTCCGACTCCCTTGCCGCGAGACTCCGAGTCTACGACGACATCTTCGATCATTCCCTTGAGCCCGCGTCCCAGCCGGAACACGATGAGGATCAGGCTGCCGATTATCCGCCCGCCGTTCACGGTGTCGCGCGCGAGGAGCAGGGTCGTCGCGGGTGAAGCGATTATCTCGCGCAGCTGCCCGGCGCCCGGGATCGCGGCTGCCGGATTGAGCTGCGGATAGAGTCGCTTGACCGCTTCGAGCACCCCGGCATCGACGGTCCGGGCGATCTCAAGTCGGGTCGATTCGATCATCGCATCAGAAAGAGTCATTGCCGTTGGAAGTGCTGTGATAAGAATGAACTGAACACCTGCCGATCAGGGATTTGGACTAATGGCGTTGAACGCCGTGGCCTGGAGATCAAACGCCCCATCATACCCGCCTGATCTCCCCACCAGGAGAGCAATCGACGAGCCCAAGTATCTCGAGAGAGCTGATGCCCGCAAGGCATTCGCCGAGGGGGAGCCCGGTCCTCGCTGACAGCCGGTCGACGTCGGCGGGACCGTCGGCGAGGAAGTCCCACAGGCGGCGCTCGAGATCGGGGAGGTCGGGGGCGGCAGGCTCCTTTGGCGCGCTGACACCGAGCAGCGTGAGCGCGTCATCGACCGTGGCGATTACCACCGCCCCATCCCGAATCAGCTCATTCGACCCCGCGCTCTGCTCGGAGTCGATTGGGCCAGGAACCGCGGCGACGATACGTCCGAGATCGAGCGCCTGCCCCGCGGTGTTCAGGGCACCGCTCTTCCGCCCGGCCTCGACGACGATAGTCACCGGCGCAAGGGCGGCAATGATTCGATTCCGCTTCGGAAAGGCTCCCTTGTGCGCGGTCATCCCCGGCGGATTCTCCGACAGGACCAGCCCCCGTTCGGCGATCATGCGGTGCAGGTGCCTGTGCCCGGCCGGATACGGGACATCGATCCCGGTTCCAAGGACGGCGACGGTCCGCCCTCCCCGCTCGAGCGCGGTCCGGTGCGCGACCCCGTCGATGCCTCTTGCCATCCCGCTGATGACGGACACTCCGGCACGAACGAGGGCTGTCGTGAGCAGCCTCGTTGCCCGTTCGCCGTAGGCCGTCGAGTTCCTGGTGCCGACCACCGAAACCCGGGGCGCACCGAGTGTCAAAGGGTTACCGAGCGCGTAGACTCGCTCCGGCGGATTCGGCAGGTCGAGGAGGTCGTTTGGATACGCGTCCGTCCCGCGCTCCCAGGTGTGAGATGCTGCCTTCCCTGGAGCTGAACCAGGATGGTTGGACAGGATCACGGCGACCGGAGTATTACTTGACTCGTGAATCGGTAACCTTACGGTAACGTTACAGTTACGTCGGCTGCCTTCACCTTCTGCTTCAAGCGAAGCAGCTCGCTCCACCACGCGTCCGTCAATGCGTCGAGACCCTGGCGCGCCGGCGCGCTCACTGGAAAAAAACCGAACGCCTTCGGCGCCTCGATTGGCGGGGCGTACTCCTCGCCGAGCAGGTCCATTTTGGTGAACACGACGCAATGCGGCTTGGCCGCCAGCTCCGGCGAGTACTCACCAATCTCATGCCTCAGCTGGTCGTACTCGGCCTGCCAGTCCATGGCATCGATCGGAATGAGGAACGCGAGGATTCTGGTTCGCTCGAGGTGGCGAAGGAACTGGAGCCCCAGCCCTTTCCCCTCATGCGCGCCTTCGATGATGCC
>JBGTEZ010000135.1:0-8374 GCA_041747535.1 Gemmatimonadaceae bacterium | reverse complement strand
TCTATCAGCTCTCGCCGGTATTCGCGATCACCATCACGCGCGAGGGATCGACTCTCTCAGCTCAGGCGACGGGACAGGAGAAGCTGCCGTTGTTCGCCGAGTCGCCAACGGAATTCTTCCTGAAAGTTGTAGACGCGCAGGTGGTCTTCGAGAAAGACGCGAGCGGAAAAGTCACCCGCCTCGTGCTGCACCAGGGCGGGCAAAGCATACCCGGGGTAAAGAAATAGCGTCCCGCCGCAGCCGGCCGGCGTGCTAGTGCTTGGCGAAGACTTTGGCCTTTCCGGTCTTGTCGAAGCTGAGCACGTCGTAGCGGTCCGTGCGCGGTCCTTCCATGCCGGGCGATCCCATCGGCATTCCCGGCACTGCGAGCCCGGCGACGCGAGGCTTGTCCTTCAACAGCTTCCTGATGTCAGCGGCCGGAACGTGGCCCTCGATCAGATAGCCGTTCACGACGCCGGTGTGACATGACTCGAGCTTTTCAGGAACGCCCAGTCCGCGCTTGATCTCGGTCATCTCGGCGCTTTTCTTGTCGGCGACCCGGTAGCCGTGCTTGATCAGGTGCTCGATCCACTTCGTGCAGCAGCCGCAGTTTGGATCGCGATAGACCGTGATCGTCGGTTCCTTCGAGAACTCGTGGACCGACGACGACTCGTGTGCGGCCGCTCCGGTCGAGAGCACCAACGCCAGCAAACCAGCACCCAGTCCGGATTTTCTCATCGAACGTATCATTGCGTTGTTTCCTGGTGATCGTAAAAGCCCGCTACGTGTATACCCGGGAATCTAACGATGGGTCAGTGAGGCATCCCCGGCCCGGGTCGCATTGAGGGTTCGCTTTATCTGTCTGGTATGGCGGCCTTCATGCTGCCCCATGAAGACGAGCCACTGGTAAAGATCGAGCTCGCCGAAGGCATAGTGTTTCTGCTTGATCTCTCCGAGCGCGAGTCCGGCCGCTGCCTCCGCGGCCGCGCGCAGCGCTTTCCTTGACTCATCGAGGCCGGCGATGGCGTCGCCGACATCGACATAGGGGCGGGGCCGGACAATCGATGGAGCTTCCATGAAGGTGTTGTCCGCCTCGATCGCGAGGTGATCGAGGGAATTCAGGACCGAATCCGTTGATTGCTCGTCCCCGACGCCCCTCTCTCTTGCATCGCGCGCGCGCTTGGAGAGCAGCTGTGCGACGCTGCTTTCGACGAGGCGCAGATGGTCGATGATTTCAGCGACCGACCATGCCTCATCCGAGACACGGCGCCGCATTGGCTCCGGCGACACGTCGGCGAAGCTTCGGAGCAGCTCTTCGCGCTTCCGCTCCAGATAATCCATGATTTCGGCCAATCTCTCGTGCATGAGAACCTCCATGTGCAAATCTATCATCGACGATCTCTCCATCCGGGGGCGTCCCTCTTGCTTTCGGTATATGTTCGGTATATCGTTTGGCTCCCCTCTGTAAGACTGGAAATGTTCATCTGCATCTGGAGTCCGCCTCTCCCCGCCGCCGCCGAACCAGACAGTGAGATCGGCCACAAGCTCACTCCCGCTCTTCTGACGGTTGCTCCACGGGTGATGATCGGCGCGGGGGGATCGGTCTGGGCCGATGCGCGCGGGATGAGCGCCGAGCCGCTGGCTCGAGGTCTCCTCGATGTTTTTCACGAGGGCGGAGTGGAGAAAGTGAGAGCAGCTCTCTCCATCGTTCCCATCTGTGCCGAGGTCGCGGCCAGATATGGAGCGAGCGCATTGGTCAAAGTGGCGCCCGGGGTCGAGCGTGACTATCTCGCGCCACATCCCGTCGGCGTGCTGGAGCCTTCGCAGGCGCTGGCATCACTCTTCGATGGAATCGGCATCGAGAGCTGCGGAGATCTGGCGAGGCTCGATCACGAATCGGTCGAGGTCCGCTTCGGCGCCGAGGGCTCGCGTCTCTGGCGCCTGGCGCGTGCCGACGATTCGCGGCGGATCTTCACCAGCATTCCGCGGGCGCTTCCGCTCGCATCGCTCGACTGGGTCGAGTACACCCTCAAGGATCCGGAGAGGCTGGTCTTCATCATCAACGCGCTCGTTGGAAACATCTCGACCGAGCTCAGGTCGCGCGGGCAATGCGCGCGCGAGATGACGATGATCTTCTCTCTCGCCAATCGCGAGACGTTCGAGCACCTGGTGCGGCCGGCGCGGTCGACATCGAGCCACCGCGCGTGGATGCGATTGATACGTTCGCACCTGGAAAGGATCACACTCCCCGATGGAGTCGTCGGCATCACCATTCGCGTGGAGGCGGTCACCGGTGAAGTGGAGCGGCAGGGCGACATCTTCGACCGCGGGTTCGCCACCTCGCGCGCCGCCGAGGAGACGATCGCGCAGCTGCTCGACGATCAGGGCGCGGTCGTCGTGACTCCGAAGAACAGCCAGCATCCGCTGATGGACCGCCGCACCGACTGGATAAGTCAGGAGCCGGCGCAGGCCTCGGCGCGCATCCAGCTGCGCGAGAGAGCGGTGAAGGCGACGGCCGCTCCACGTCTCACGCTGCAGCTCCTTCCCGAGCCCAGGCGCGTGGCGGTGAAGACGAAGCGCCGCCGCGACCACGAGCTGCCAGTCCAGTACCGCGACAGGGAATGGATGGAGATCGTCTCGGCGGCCGGACCCGACCGGGTGTCAGGAAGTCGGTGGAATGATCCCTATGCGAGGGAGTATTTCCGCTGCGTCACCGGCGACGGGATGATGGTGTGGTTGTACAGGGATGCACGCGAAGATTCGTGGTATCTCCACGGGTGGTGGGACTGAATACAGGCGGCACTGACTGGTTACAGATGCTTTGAGTTTTGAGTTGACCGTTGTTGCGTCGTCCGTTGTTGCGTTGCAACGGTGACCGCGAACGCAATCACGGACAACTCAACAACGGTCAACTCATAACGCGAAAAGAATCCTTCAGTGCACGCAACAGCCTAAGCGCCCGGGAACCCCTCGATTCGCGCCGCCCTCACGACTTTCTTGACCCGCTCCATAACGGCGGTCGCGGCTTTCTCATCGCCTTGCCGCGAGAGCGCCTCCGCCAGAATCGCCCCGGTGAACGCGTAGGTGTACGCGATTCCGAACGACGGCCGATCGATCCAGTCGCCTTCCTTTATCAGCGCCTCCGGGGCGTGGTACACGTCGTTCCATAAAGCTCGCGTGCGCTCGACGTCCACGAACAGGCCCGAGATGCGGGGCGTCGACGGCGACTCGACGATCGGGGCGTCGACGATCTTCTGTACGAAGCCCTGGGACAAGAGGTATGGCTCGAGTCCCAGCTCCTGCCCGCCGCCGGTCGAGACATAGATCGGCCGCTCCGGCATCGCATCCTTGATCAGGCGCAGAAGAATGAGCTGATGGCGTACCAGATAACCGGGCGGGATGGTGAGGGCGATGTTGCCCTGACGAAAAAGCTGGGGCTCCGACAGCTGGATGTACTCCGGCACCGCATCGGCTTCCGCGAACGTCATTTTCAGCGGCGGACCTGACGGTTTTTTCCATTCCCGGCCGCGAAACATCGCGGGTCCCCTGGCGACGTCGTATTCCTCGACCGGGCGGCGAATCATCTGGCGAACGAACCAGTCCGTATCGAGATACGTGCTGACGGCGACCGTCACGTCCCGGCGCACACCTTCCACTTCCTGTGCGTACCACATGGGGAAGGTGTCGTTGTCGCCGTTAGTGATGACGATCGCGTAAGGCTCCAATGAGTTGAGATAGTCTCGAGCCCATTCTCTGGTGAAGTAATGGTCCGCGCGAGACGCTGCTTTCCAGTTTCCGACCAGTGGGATCAGTGCGATGAGAAGCATCGGCGCAGCGAGGAGCAATCCTCGCCGCGACGGGCGGATCGCGAGCGCGCCCTGCTTGCGTGTTGCGGGGGCGTCTTCCGCCCGTTCCTCCCCGCCCAGTATGTAGGCGAGCTGCTCCCACAGGAATGCAAAGCCGATGGCGGCCCAGACACCCCACGCCGAGAAGCTCCAGATGTAGAAGTAATCTCTGTCGCGGACCTCACGCTCTACCTCGAGCCCGGGCGCCTGTGACCATCCATACTTGAAGTTGAGATAGTAGATCAGCGCCAGCGTCATCGTGAACATGAGCGGGCCGAAATACCAGAATGTTCGTCGGTCCCGCTGCCAATGGACGTAGCCTCCCAGCAATCCCAGCGTCAGGAAGAGCACGGCGAGCAGGAATTGAGCGGCCGGCATGGTCTCGTGCGCGTCCCGCAGCCACTGCCATTTGAAGTAGAGCCACCACATCCCGACCTGCGCGGCGTACGGCGCGTGACGCTCGACTTTTTCTCCGTACTGCTTGCGATTGATGTTGTCCATCAATCGCTGGTAGGTGACGGAGTTGAAGGTGCAATCGGCGTTCAGCTCGGTGGTACAGGCGGTGGGTGCGCCCTCGTTGATCGCCGGGAAGTACGCGGCACGCACTGGCTCGTAGATGAACGGAGTCAGTCCGAGCACGAGTGCGCCGAACGCGGCGAGCAGCAGCTTCCAGCGGAGGATCGTGCGCCAGCGAATCGCCAGAATCGCGACGCCGGCCGCGGGAAGAGGAAGAAAACCCGCCGGGTGATTCGAGTAGCCGAGGCCAAGGAGAAATGCGACGAGGATGAGGATGCGGTCGGCCCGGGGTGAATCCGGGTCATCGATCCACTGAAGGATCAGCCACGACACGATCGCGAAGAACAGCAGCGAGACCGTGTACACCTTCTCGTTCACCACCGACTGGTTCCAGACCGTGAACGCGGTCGCTCCGATCAGCGTCGCCAGACCCGCGATGGCGATCCGCTGCCACCGCTCGGCGATCCAGCGTGATACGACGCGCTCAGTGACGAGAAACCAGAACCCCGCCGACGCCGCGCTGGCCAACGCCGCAAGGATGTTGATGCGAGCGGCGAATGAAACCGGAATGGGGAGAGTCGCGAACGCCTTCCCCAGCAGCATGAAGAACGGGTTTCCGGGCGGGTGTGGAAGGCCGAGGACCTTTACGGCCGCCATGTATTCGCCCGTGTCCCACATCGCCGCCGATGGCGCGAGCGTGATGAGATAGAGCAGGAACACGAGCCCGCCGGCGATGGCGGCGGGGATATATGAGGGCTGGTAGCCGTTCCGGCTGGAGTGGGAAACCGTCGTTGCCATTTATTGGATAAGAGGAGTTCTGGAGTCGGGTGGGTGAATTTTAGTCACTCCGGACGCCTTCTGCGTACACGGCAACGAATCTCAGCGAGCGGTCGACGCCCGCGCGGTCTCGCTTCTCCACCAGCGGTCGAGTACAAATGCGGAAACTCGAGAACCGGCTTGTGCTCGAAGCGATTCGCCGCCCCACCGACAGCCCGAAGCACGTTGTCTTCTTTTTGTTGGTGCACGGCGGACTGCGGATCCACTTGTTTTCGGGATTTGTTCGGGATAGTGTTGAGCATGGGGTACATCGAGCTCAGAGCCCATACCGCCTTTTCCTTTGGCGATGGCGGCACATCACCTGAGGCACTGGTGGGGCGGGCGGCCGAGCTTGGGTTTAGCGCCATCGGCATCACCGACACTGCCGACCTCGGCGGGATCGTGCGGTTCGGGCTCGAGGCCCGCCGCCTCGACGTGAAGCCGATCGTCGGAGCGGAGCTCATCGTCGACGGACATCCCGCCGCTTTCATCGCGCGGACCCGAGAGGGATACCAGAATCTCGCCTCTCTCGTCACGCGATCCAGGGTTGGAGATCTCTCGAGCTGGAAGAAGGGAGATGGAAAGAAGACGCGCGGGCGCCCGCGTATCTCGTGGGAACAGGTAGCGGAGCGGAGCGAGGGGTTACAGGCGCTCACCGGTCCCGCATCCGGATCGGTGGCGTCGAGCCTGCGCTCGGGAGATTTCCGAGCCGCCGAGCGCACGCTTTCTCGGTGGCGCGACGCATTCGGCGGGAGACTGGCGGTCGAAGTACAGCTGCACCACACCTCGGGCTCTGAGGCAGCGCTCGCCACCGCGCTGATCGAGCTGGCCGAGCGTCACCGTGTGCCGTGGGTGATTTGTCACGAGCCGCGCTACGTGGACAACGAGAGCCGGCTCGTTCACGACGTGCTCACCGCGCTCAGATACGACACGACGATCGACGACGCCTTGTCGCGCGGACTGCTGCACCCGAACGGCGAGTGGCGTCTCAACTCCGCGGCCGAGATGGCCGAGCGCTGGAAGGGGCGAGAGACTGGGCTTGCGGAAAGTGAACGCATCTCCGCCGAGTGTGATTTCAGCCTCGAGTGGGTGAGGCCGCCGCTGCCCGATTTTCCACTTCCCGGGCGTCACACCCACGATTCCTTTCTGCGCGAAAAAGTTTTCGAGGGCGCGCACCAGCGCTGGGGTGCCGAGCTGAACGACGGCGAGAAAAATCAGCTCGAGCACGAGCTGAGGGTAATCGGGAAGCTCGGCTTCGCCGGATTCTTTCTCGTTATGTGGGATGCCGTGCGTTTCGCCAAAGAAAGGGGAATCCTCTGCCAGGGGCGTGGCAGCGCCGCGAACTCGGCCGTGGCGTACTGTCTCCTGGTCACCGCGGTCGATCCGGTCAGGCATGGACTCTTGTTCGAGCGCTTTCTCTCCGAAATTCGAGTAGATGGCCAGACTGAAGCCCCTGACATCGACGTGGACATCGAGCACGACCGCCGCGAGGAAGTGCTGGACTACGTCTACGACAAGTACAATCGGGCGAAGGCGGCGATCACCTGCATCGTGCAGATGTATCGCGGGCCGAACGCCCTGCGCGATTCGATGCGCGCGTTCGGATATCCGATCGAGATCGCGAACAATCTCTCCAAGCGGATCCACTGGAGCGATCCCGCCGAAGGAGCCGTTTATGTGAAGGAGGAATTGGCGCACAAATTCGGGCTCGACCTGGACAATCCTCGTGGCAAGGCTCTCCTCGCGGCGATGGCGGCATTCGAGGGAGTCCCGCGGCTGCGGTCTACTCACGTTGGTGGATTCGTCCTGTCGTCGTCGCCCGTCGGCGACTGGATGCCGATCGAGCACACCACGATGGGTCGCACGATCCTGCAGTTCGACAAGGACGATCTCGATGCCGTTGGTGTTCCCAAGTTCGATTTTCTCGGCCTTGGCGCGCTTTCACTCGTGCGGCGCGCCTTCGACATGATCGAGGTGCGCACCGGAGCGCGTCCGGAGATGTACAAGCTGCCGCCCAACGATCCCGACACCTATGCGCTCATCGCCAGCGGCGAGACCATCGGCACGTTCCAGATCGAGAGCCGCGCGCAGATCGCGTCGGTGCTGCACACCAAGCCCGATCGCTTGTACGACATCGTGGTGCAGGTCGCGCTGATACGCCCGGGTCCGATCCAGGCGCGCTTCGTTCATCCATATACGGCGCGCCGGCGCGGGCTCGAGCCCGTCACCTATGCGCATCCCGATCTCGAGCCGATTCTGAAAAGGACGCAGGGCATTCCGATCTTTCAGGAGCAGGCGATGGCGATCGCCATGAAGCTTGGCGGTTACTCGGCGGCTCAGGCCGACGAGCTGCGGCGCACGATGGGCCACATCCGAAAAGTGGAGCGTCTCCATCGCGTTCTCGAGCAGCTGCGATCGCGCATGGTCGAGAGGGGAGTAGAGGAACCGGTCGCGGCGCGGATCGCCGAGGATCTCAAGAGCTTCGCCAACTACGGATTCCCGGAGTCGCACGCGTGGAGCTTCGCGCTGATCGCGTACGCGACGGGTTATCTGAAGGCGCATTATCGGGCCGAGTTCTATGCGGCGCTGCTCAACTCGTGGCCGATGGGATTCTATCCGCCGTCGACACTGATCCACGACGCGAGGCGGCACGGGCTCGAGGTGTTGCCGCCGTGCATGGGAGAGGGCGACTGGCAGTGTACCACCGAGCCAACGGGAGATCCGGAGAGGCCGGCGCTGCGCATTGGCTGGAGGCACGTTCGAGGACTGGGAGATAAAACGCTCGAGGCCTTGAAGAAGGCGCGCGGCTGGAGCGAAAGGGATGAGGGCAAGAGTGTGGCAGAGCAGGCGATCGACTGGGAGCGGCGATACCGGTTCAGGTCGATCGAGGATGTAGTCAGGCGCGCGTCGCTCATCCGCGCCGACGCGCTCCACCTCGCGCGCGCCGGGGCATTCGGCATCTGGGAGCCTGACCGCCGCCGCGCCGCATGGGTCGCGATACGGGCGGTGGGAGACACGCTCCCGTTCGCTCCAGCGCGCGAGTCTCCCTACAGTCCGCGTCCCCTCACTCGAGACGAGCTGATCTTCCTCGACTATTTCTCAGTCGGAGTGAGCGTCAACGGGCATCCGATGGAGCACATGCGCGAGAAGCTGCGCGCGGACAGGGCGCTCGACTCGAGGGATCTGCTGGAGCTCCGCGGCGGGGAGCAGATCACGAC
>JBGTEZ010000134.1:0-3475 GCA_041747535.1 Gemmatimonadaceae bacterium | reverse complement strand
GCCTCCGGCCAGGTCGTCGGCTCGCGTCCCAATCATGGTGGTTACACGGACGGTGACGACGCGCCCTCGCAGCCGACTCGCGTTACCCGTCCCCGCCCCGTGGCCGAGAGATTTCATCCTCGGCCCGCAGGGGGAACGGTGAACGAGCGTCCGCGTGTTCCCGAGTCGAATGCTGAACCGCGCGGCGGGGGTACAGTTCAGGCCGAACGCCCCGCTCCGGCACGCGAGACTCCCGCGCGGTCACCAGAACGGATGTCGGTGCCAAGGCCGATTCCCGAGCGTGTATCCCAACCGGCATACACGCCGCCCGAGCGCAGCTCACCGCCACCGCCACCGCCGCCGCGGTCAGAGCCGGCCGTGGAGCGGTCGCGGCCCACGCAAACGGTCGATCCGACTCCGTCGTAACAAAAGGGGGGGGTTGTAAGTCCGCACCGTGGACTGCGGACTGCGGACCAAGTGCAATTGCGCACTGCTGACGAACTGCGAACTCCGAACTAACTGCGGGCTGCGAACTAAGCCCGCAGTTGGTCAGCAGTGCGCAGCTAGTCCAGCAGTGCCCAGTTAGTCAGCAATCCGCAGTTAGTCAGCAATCCGCAGTCAGTCAGCAGTGCGCAGTTAGTCAGCAGTCCGCAATTAGTCAGCAGTGCGCAATAGCACCTAGTCCGCAGTCCGCAGCTGTTCCGCCGCGGCAAGAAAACCTCTTCGAGCGGTTATATTTCCGGCGTCCCTCCCGCAAGCTCCCGGAAAAGCCAAGAGATCCCATTTGAAGCTCGAGTACATCCGCAATTTCTGCATCGTCGCCCATATCGATCACGGCAAATCGACCCTCGCCGACAGGTTGATCGAAGCCACCGGGATGCTGCAGAAGCGCGAGATGAAGGCGCAGGTGCTGGACACCCTCGACCTCGAGCGCGAGCGCGGCATAACGATCAAGCTCAACGCCGTTCGCATGTCGTACAAGGCGAAGGACGGCCAGGAATACGAGCTGAACCTCATCGACACGCCGGGACACGTTGACTTCACCTACGAGGTGTCGCGCTCGCTCGCCGCGTGTGAGGGCGCGATTCTGGTGGTCGATGCCTCACAGGGTATCCAGGCTCAGACGCTGTCGAACCTGTTTCTGGCCATGGACGCCGGCCTGGAGATAATCCCGATCCTCAACAAGATCGACCTTCCCGGCGCCGAGCCCGGGAAGCGCAAGCAGGAGGTGCACGACCTTCTGGGCGTCGATCCCGACGAGATTCTCCTCGTCAGCGCGAAGGAAGGAATCGGAATCTCCGAAGTGCTCGAGGAAGTCATCCGCAAGGTTCCTCCCCCGGAAGGCGACGAGCACGCCCCGCTCCGGGCCCTCATCTACGATTCCTACTACGACAAGTACCGGGGCGCGATTCCCAGCGTCCGCGTCGTCGATGGCGTGATTAAGAAAGGGACGCACATCACCTTTGGCGCGAGCGAATCGGTCTACGAGGTGGACGAAGTCGGCTACAACCAGCTGCGTCAGGTCCCGGCCGATCAGCTTGGTCCGGGTGAAGTCGGTTACGTCGTAGCGAGCGTACGGTCCGTCAGCGAAACGCGGGCGGGCGACACGATATTCGACGCGGACAATCACGCCACCGAGGCGTTGCCGGGCTACCAGGCCGTGCGCAGCTTCGTGTTCGCCGGCCTTTATCCGACCGACACGCAGCAGTACGAAACCTTGCGCGACGCCCTCGAGAAGCTCAAGCTCAACGACGCGTCGCTCAACTATGAGCCCGAGACGTCCACCGCTCTCGGCTTCGGGTTCCGCGCCGGATTTCTCGGACTGCTCCACATGGAGATCGTCCAGGAGCGTCTGACCAGAGAGTTCGGGCTGGAGCTCGTCACGACGGTTCCGAGCGTCGAGTACAAGGTCTACCTCACCGACGGGACGATGAAGCTGATCGAGAACCCTTCGCTGATGCCGCCAAGCGCGGTGATCGACTACGTCGAAGAGCCGTTCGTGAAGGCGCGCATAATGATGCCCGCCGAATACATCGGCCCGATCATGACGCTCGGCACCGACCGGCGCGGCGTCTACAAGAACATGACCTACCTCGATACCACCCGCGTCGAGCTCGATTGGGAATTCCCGCTGGGTGAGATCATTCTGGATTTCTTTGACAAGCTGAAGACGATGAGTCGCGGCTACGCGTCGCTCGACTATGAAATGCTCGAGTATCGCACGAGCGACCTCGTGAAGCTGGACATGCTCATCAACGGCGATCCGGTCGACGCGTTCAGCGTAATCATCCACGAGGACAAGGCGTACGAGTGGGGACGGAAGATCGCCGACAAGCTGAAGGAGCTCATCCCGCGCCAGCTTTTCGAGGTGGCGATCCAGGCGGCGATCGGGTCGAAGATCATCGCGCGCACCAGCGTGAAAGCCCTGCGCAAGGACGTGCTCGCGAAGTGTTACGGCGGAGACATCTCACGCAAGCGCAAGCTGCTCGAGAAGCAGAAAGAGGGGAAAAAGAGGATGAAGCAGGTGGGATCGGTCGAGATCCCGCAGGAGGCTTTCCTCGCAGTGCTTCAGGTCGACTGAGTGGGCGGGACGCTCGTTATCCAGACGAGCTTTCTCGGCGACGTCATTCTGACGACGCCGCTCATCGCGGAGCTGGCGCGGCGCGGCCCGGTGGACGCGATCGTCACGCCTGAAGGCGCGGCCGTGCTGGCCAACAATCCCGACCTCCGCACCATTCTGCGCTACGACAAGCGCAACACCTACGGGTCGGCGCAGGGGTTGTGGCAGACGGTCAAGGCGATTCGCGCAAAGCGGCCGTACGAAAAGGTGTATCTCGCGCAGGGCTCCTTCCGCAGCGGCCTCCTCGGAATGATGACCGGCTCCCGCGAGCGGATCGGCTTTGCAACGTCGACGGGCCACCTCCTGTACACGACGGAGGTGCAGTATCGGCCCGAGCTGCACCACGCTGCGAGATTGTTATCGCTGGCGGGTGGATCGCAGAAACCGCCGGGCGAAGCCGGGCGTCCGCGCCTGTATCCTTCAGACGAGGACCGCGCGCTCGTCGACAGCTATCTTCGCCGCGGCTCCGAGCCGGACGGCCCCTTCGTCGCGCTTGCTCCGGGTAGCGCCTGGGGAACCAAGCGCTGGCCCTACTACGTCGACCTCGCGCAGCGCCTCGCGCCCGATTTCCGGATCGCGGTCGTCGGCTCGAAAGCCGACGCTCAGGTGGCGGGCGAGATTTCCAGTGCGGTCGGAGGGCAGCGAGTGATCAACACCGCCGGAAGTCTCCCGCTGCTGGCCTCCGCCGAATTGATCGGCCGGGCGCAGGCAATCGTGACCAACGATTCGGCGCCCCTCCATCTGGCATCGGCGATGGGAACGCCGACGCTCGCCATTTTTGGCCCGACCGTACCGGAGTTTGGCTTTGGTCCGCTCGCCGAGCGGCGCGTCGTCGCGGGACACGAATACCTCGAGTGCCGGCCGTGCCACCGTCAT
>JBGTEZ010000133.1:0-9136 GCA_041747535.1 Gemmatimonadaceae bacterium | reverse complement strand
TCGAGCTCACGGAGCGTCTGATCCAGCACGCCGCCGCCGAGGCGAACGCCTTCGGGAATTCCCATCAGCACGATCGGCACGTTGACGACGACCTTCTCTCCGGCGACGAGCGCCTGGAAATCGACGTGCAGGATCTGGCGCTTGTACGGATGGCGCTGGATCTCGCGGATCAGGGTCTTCGACGTATCGTCACCGATCTTCACTTCGATGACCGTGCTCTCGGCCACGATGTGCTCGAGGAGCTTGTCGAGGTCGCGAGCGTTGAGGCTGAGCGGCTGTGGATCGCGGCCGTGACCGTAGATGACGGCCGGGATCTGTCCCTGACTGCGAAGCTTGCGCGCGAAGCCCTTGCCGGCGTCAGTGCGCGGCTCGGCGTCCAAGTTTACTGTTGCCATGCTGATTCACCTGTGAGGCGGCGGATCGTCCGCGCCCGAAAAAAGTTCGTCTGTTACTGCTCGAACAGCGAGCTCACCGATTGCTCGCTGTGGATGTAGCGAATCGCTTTCGCAAGCAGCTCGCCCACGGACAACACACACAACGTCTCGAACCGCTTCTCCTTTGGAATGCTGACGGTATCGGTGACCGTCACTTCCGTTATCGGAGCTTTCGACAACCTCTCCACTGCCGGCCCCGAAAGGAGTGCGTGCGTCGCGCAGACGTAAACATCGCGCGCACCCAGGTCCTTCAACGCCTTTGCCGCCTCGGACACCGTGCCTGCCGTGTCGATCATGTCGTCGGCGAGCAAGCAATCCTTTCCTTCCACTTCACCAACGACGTTCACAACCTCCGACACGTTGGGCTTCGGCCGCCGCTTGTCGATGATCGCCAGCGATCCATTCAATCTCTTCGCAAAGCCTCTTGCCATCTTCGCCGATCCGACGTCCGGAGCGACGACCACGAGGTCGTGCAGATTCTTCTTCCGGTAGTGCGAAACGAACACCGGCGCCGCGTACAGGTGGTCCACTGGAACGTCGAAGAATCCCTGCAGCGCGTGCTGATGAAAATCGAGACCCAGAACGCGATTTGCACCGGCGGTGACGATCATGTTCGCGAGCAGCTTCGCTCCAATCGCAACCCGCGGCTGGTCCTTTCGGTCCTGCCTCGAGTATCCGTAGTACGGCATCACGCATGTCACGCGCGCCGCCGACGCCCTGCGAGCCGCGTCGATCAGGAGCAGCAGCTCCATGATGTTGTCGGCCGGTGCGTTCGTCGGCTGCACGATGAAGACGTCGTTGCCTCTGACGTTTTCATCGATGCGCACGAAGATCTCTCCGTCCGCGAACCGGCTGATCGTCGATTTGCAAAACGGGACATCGAGCGTTCGAGCTATCTCGGTACAGAGATCCGGGTTACCGGGTCCGCAGAGAAGCTTGAAGCCATGAGCGGGTACGGACAATCCGTCCATGCAGCCCTACAAGTTAAGTGACTAAAGGACTTGGATCAATTGCCCCCGGTGGATTCGAACCACCATTATCGGATCCAAAGACCGACGTCCTGCCATTGGACGAGGGGGCAGCGGGGATTGGAAAACTAGTCCAGTATCTGAACGGGGACAACGCTCCGGGCGGTGAAGGTTCTGATCACAGTCGTGCCCGGCTCGAGCCCGAGGGATGCGATTGCCGCCTTAAGTGAATCCTTCGTTCCGGCGTCGACGAGAAACACCGTCGAGCCCGATCCGCTGAGTCTGGTCAGCAGGCCGAGTCGGGCGCCGGTCGCCAGCCATAGAGAAATCTCCGGAAAGTCGTTACCGATGAACGACTCGAACTCGTTGACCGAATGCCGGGCGGCGTGATCCCACGACGCGAACATCTCGGGCTTGAGCGATCTCTGTCGCGGCGAATACTCCCCGCGCCCCGCCCTTACGAGCGCGTATGCATCCGCCGTCGACATGCCGCGGGGCGGTACGATCAGAGCGACGCTCCGCTGCGGCAGCGGGGCAAGCGGCTCCAGCCTTTCGCCACGGCCGGAGCCCAGCGCCATCACGTGATCACTGGTCAGGAAGGGAACGTCGGCGCCAACCAGCGCGGCGACCTCGAGCAATTTCTCGTTCGCGAGGGGTTTCGGTGACAACACATTCAGAATCCTCAGAACCGCCGCCGCATCGGCGCTCCCTCCGCCCAGTCCAGCTCCGACCGGGATGCGCTTCTCGATGGTGATCCCGAATCCGTCGGGCCACCCAGCCGCCCTCGCAAAGAGCGATGCGGCGCGGAAGCCCAGGTTGTCCTCGGGGTTTTCACTCACCGGTGGCTCGCAGGTGAGCGAGCGCACGCCGCCGGTAACTCTCACGGTTACGGAATCGGCGAGATCGAGCCTCAGGAATACGGTCTCGATCGAGTGATAACCGTCGGTGCCTCGACCGAGGATTCTGAGAGCGAGATTGACCTTCGCCTGAGCGAACGCCCGTCCCGCCGTGCTCATCAGGCCGCCGCCTCGGCGGGCGCGCGCAGCTCACTCATCTTCATCCCCAGGCGCGTGAAGTAATACGCCCCGATCAGAGTGATCGGAATGAAAGAAAGGATATGGAATCCGATCGCCCACGTCGCCGCCTGCTGCTGCCCGACGCCATACACACCAAGGCCCTGCACCGACATGTACTCGAAGACGCCGAAGAACCCGGGCAGAGCAGGGACGGCCGTGCCGAGCGCGATGAAGGCCTGCAGAAAAAACGCGGCGGAAAACGGAGCCGTGATGCCGACGGCGCGGAACGCCAGCCAGAATCCCAGCGCGTTGAGAAGCCAGTGCGCGAGCGTCCAGGCGAATACGGCGGCAAAGCGGCCGGGATTCCGGAGAACGCTCAGACCGGTGATGAAAGCTTCCAGAATTCGTCGCCCGCGTGCTTCTACCTTGGGCGAGACCCGCGCGGCGACCCGCCCGAACAGAGAGAGCACCCGCGCCGGAAAAAAGACGAGCAGATACAAACCGATCACGAGGACCAACACCAGCCCGATCGAACCAACCGCGAAGTCCGACACCGGCCGGCCCGCGAGCGTTTGACCGGTGGACAAGGCCGGATCGAGCAGCGCGATAGCGGCGAGCAGCAGCAGAACGATCGCGTCGAACAGACGGTCGACCACCAGCGACGCGAGCGCCGCCGGGAATGGAACGCGAGTCTCCTTGGTGAGGGCGTACGCGCGCGCCACCTCACCCGCGCGCGCAGGGACGACGTTGTTGACCATCATTCCGATTGCAGTCGCCCGCCATAGCGGTCCCATTGGGACGTGGGCGACGGCAGGCTCGAGGATCGTCTGCCACCGACGGGCGCGGAGTCCGAAGATGGCCGTAGCGCAGATGATCGCTCCGAGGAACAGGAGCGGATCGGCGTTCGACAGGTGTCGCGCGACCTCGCTCGGCGAGATGCCCCTCAGCGTGAGATAGATCAGCGCGGCGCTCAGAACCAGTCCGAGCGCCGCGCGCCAGCCCGGCCTCAATTCCTACTCGGCGGTTGCGAGCTCGACCAGATCCACGAGCTCGTCGACGAGCGCGCGCGTGGGCGGAGTTTCGCCTTTCTTTAGAACTCTTCTGATCTCGGCCGCGCGCTCCACCGCGCGCTGACCCCGGTAGACAAGACTCTGGATCGGTACGAGCTCGCCAGCGGTGGGGTGCGGACCGGATCGCCGGCTCTCCAGAGAGCGCATCGTCGCGAGACTCGAGTTGAGCACATCGCGCAGCTCCTGGCCACGTGGCCCGGGCCCGCCGCGCGCCGGCGCTGGCGCCGGTTGCGGGGTGCTCGGCCTTGGAGGTGTCGGGATTCGTTCGACCGTCGGTGATAGAGGTCCGGGTGTCACCCCACCTTGCTCGCGCAGCTGCTGCTCGTAGTGAGTCCTGGAATTCGCCGCGACCTCGACGATGTGCTGGCCATTGTCGTTGAAGAAAAGTTGCGAGATCGGAAGAACTATGTCTTCGCTCTTCTCCACGCCGGCAGGCGCATACCGAGCGAGCCGCGAGACCGCTTCAGCGACCCGTGATTCCTGCTCCGTACTCCAGTTGCGGACACCGTGGACGAGCACCTTCAGATCCTCGATGGCGCCCACGAGCGCACGCTGCAGCTCCGGCTCCCACGCCGCCTTACCCTGTGCCACCGCGGTGGCGATGCGCTCGACCGTCGTGGCAAGACTGGAGATCCCCGTCACCTTCGCCATGGTCGCGCTGCCCCTCAATCCGCGCGCGGCCCCGGCAAACGCCACCGCGTCGGAGGGCTGCAATCCCTGCTGCGTGGCGAGCGTCTCGAGTCGCAGCAGGTAGTCCCCGGCTTCGAGGATGAAAAAATCGAGCAAACGTGGCGGCGTGGTCATGACAGCATGTTCTCCAAAGAGCTACCCGAAAGCTCGCCTCCCGGGCCTGTTCCAGTCAAAGTCTCGCCATTAAGACGACCGAGCGCGCCGCATCGCTTCGCGCATCTCCCGGACCGCGGCGTCCAGCCCGACGAATACAGATCTCGCGACGACTGAATGGCCGATGTTCAGCTCTTCGATTTCCGGGATCGCGGCGACGCTCGCGACGTTCCGGACCGTCAGTCCGTGCCCCGCGTGCACGGCGAGCCCGAGCTCGACGCCTACTCGCGCTGATTCGCGGAGCGCCCGGATCGGTCCGGAGCCAGACTCGTGCGCGTATCGGCCGGTGTGAAGCTCTATGGCCGGCACGCCAAGCTTCGCGGCCTGCTCCACCGCCCGCGTGACCGGATCAATGAACAGGCTGACGCGAATACCCGCTGCCGACAGGGAATCGATCGCGGCACGGATCCTCTCCGGCTCGCTGAAAATGTCGAGACCGCCTTCGGTGGTTACCTCTTCGCGCTTCTCGGGTACGAGCGTCACCTGCTCGGGACGAACGCGCCGCGCGATGTCGATCATCTCGGGGATCGAAGCCATTTCCAGATTGAAGTACGTTCGCACGCTCTCGCGAAGCCGCTCGACATCGGCGTCCTGGATGTGACGGCGATCCTCGCGCAGGTGGGCCGTAATTCCATCCGCGCCTGCCGCCTCGCACGCGGTGGCGGCCGCTACGGGATCAGGCTCATCAGCACGCCTCGCCTGCCGCAAAGTCGCGACGTGATCGATATTGATGTAGAGCCGTTGTTGCTTTGCTGGCATTGTCACCGTCCATTGGGCTTAAGCTCTGGTCGCAGTTCGCAGCTCTATCTCGTGGAGAATTGTATGGTGCGTTTCAGATTCATCGCCGCGGTTGCTCTCCTCTCCGCATGCTCCAGCGCCACCAACCAGGCGCCGTCCGGCCAGGTGAGCGGCGCAGCAAGTCCCCAGCTTGCCGTCGAACAGTTCCTCAAGGCCGCGAAGGCGACCGACATCCAGGCCATGTCGGCGGTGTTCGGAACGAAAGCGGGACCGGCGCGGCAGACCATGGATCGGACCGAGCTCGAAAAACGTCAGGTCATTCTCGCATGCTTCTTCACCCACGACTCTTATCGCATCCTCGGTGAGGCGGCGGGAATCGGCGGCCACCGCGAGGTCCGGGTCGAGCTGAAGAAAGGCAAGGTCACCCGGCAGCCGATGTTCTACACAATTCAAGGTCCGGCCCAGAGATGGTACGTCGACAACATGGACATTGCGTCCGTGCGCGATTTCTGCGGCAATCCTGATCCGGCTCTCAGAGGTCAGTGATCTGAGAGCTCGATGAGGACTCCACCCGTCGATCTCGGGTGGAGAAAGGCAATTCGTTTTCCCTCTGCACCGATGCGCGGCACCTTGTCGATCAGCTGAAGTCCCGCCTGCCGGCAACGCTCAAGAACGGCGTCGAGGTCATCGACCGAAAAGCAGATGTGGTGTATGCCGGCCCCGCGCTTTTCCACGAACCGGGCGATTGGAGACTCCGGATCGACTGCCTCGAGCAGCTCGACCAGGGGTTCCCCCGCCGTAAAGCCTGCGATCTTCGCTCCATCCGCATCATCCAGGTCCACCTCGCTCAGGCCGAGGACATCCCGGAAAAAAGGCACGCTCTCGCCGAGCGAGCGCACCGCAATGCCAATGTGCGAAACTCGAACTCCACGCGGGGTTGATGGGGTCATTAAATTGCAGTAGTAGGGGAGGCCCTCCCCGACCAAATTAACCGACGAAGCCTCGCGGCGTGCCGCGGACTGGAGACTTTACAATGTCGAACGCGCTTGAAGTAACCGATTCCGATTTCGAGACCCAGATCGAGCAGCACAAGGGTCTCGCCGTCGTCGATTTCTGGGCGGCGTGGTGCGCCCCCTGCCGGATGATCGCTCCCGTGCTCGACCAGCTCGCAATCGAATATGAAGGCAAGGCGAAGGTCGCCAAGGTCGATGTCGACACCAACATCAAGACATCCACCAAGTTCAACGTCCGCTCCATTCCGGCGATCCTGTTCTTCAAGGACGGAAAGCTCGTGGATCAGGTCATCGGATTCGTCGGCAAGCCGGCGCTAGCGGAGAAGTTCGAGAAGCACGCCGCGTAGCCCGGCGCCCAAGCCGGCTGGCGTGAGCTCCAGTGGGGCGGGCACCCTGTTTCTGGTGAGCACTCCCATCGGAAACCTGGGAGACATGTCCCACCGCGCGGTCGATGTACTTTCCTCGGCCGCGCTCATTGTCGCCGAGGATACCCGTCACTCCCGCCGGCTCCTCGACCATTACGGGATTTCGACTCCCCTCAGCTCCTACCACGAGCACAATGAAGCGAAGGAGACGCCGCGCCTCGTCGCCAGGCTGAGGCGGGGCGATTCGATCGCGTTGATCTCCGACGCCGGAACACCCCTCATCTCCGATCCCGGATCGCGACTGGTGAACGCTTCCGTCGAGGCAGGCTTTCCAGTGGTTCCCATTCCCGGAGCATCGTCGGTAATGGCTGCGCTCGTGGGGTCGGGGCTTCCTCTCGACCGATTCACCTTTTTCGGGTTCATCGCGCGCAAGGGCCGGGAGCGAGCCGCCGCGATCGATGACATCGTGAAGTCGCGCTTCACGACCGTGGTTTTCGAGGCGGCAAACCGGGTCGCCCAGACACTGTCGGCGCTCGCGGCGGCGGGAGCAGGGGAGCGAAAGGCCGTCATGGCGCGTGAGCTCACGAAGCAGTTCGAGGAATTCCGCCGCGGCACGATCGACGAGCTGGTCGCTTCGTGTGAAGAGACTGTTCCGCGCGGGGAAGTCGTGCTGGCCATCGCGGGCGCCGAGGATCGCGAGCTCACTGAGAGCGAGCTGGCGGGCGAGGCGAAGAAGGTGCGCAAGGATGGCATGAGCCCGAGGGAGGTGATGGATCACCTTGTCCAGGATCTCGGCGCGCCGCGAAATCTCGCCTACCGCATTGCGCATGGATCCGACCAGTGACCGGAGGCGCATTCGCGTGACTAACCCGAGATGAGCACTGAGCGCTTCCGCCCCGGAAAGATCGTTTGCGTCGGTCGCAACTACCGGGAGCACGCAAAGGAGCTCGGCAACGAGGTCCCGAAGGAGCCGTTGATATTCCTCAAGCCTCCCTCGAGCGTGGTATGGGAGGGAACCGCGATCCGGCTGCCCGCCGCATCGCAGAAGGTGGAGTACGAGGGCGAGATCGGGATCGTCGTCGGACGTACGATGACCGCCGTATCCGAGGACGCGGCGCGTGCGTCGATTCGGTCCGTCATCGCGGTGAACGATGTGACCGCGCGCGATCTGCAGAAAACGGACGGGCAATGGACGAGAGCCAAGGGATTTGATACCTTCTGCCCTCTGGGAGAGGAGTCATCGAGCATCCCGGATCTGGAGGGCCTGGCCGTCGTCACGCGAGTGAACGGCGTCACGCGCCAAACCGGAAACAGCAGCGAGATGGTCTTCTCGATCCCATTTCTGCTCGCCTACATCTCGCGGATAATGACACTCGAGCCCGGTGATCTCGTGGCAACTGGAACGCCGTCCGGCGTGGGCCCACTCGCCCCCGGTGACGTCGTCGAAGTCGAGATCCCGGGCTCGAGCCGCGTGAGCAACCCCGTCCGAGGTAATACCTAGTGCCCGCCTACACGAAGCGTTTGCTGAGCCTGCCGGAGTACCCGCTCGCCAAGATCCCCGAGCAGAAGCGCCAGCTGATTGCGCGGGGAGTCGATGTCATCGATCTCGGCGCCGGCGACGCCGATCTCGCTCCGCCCCCCAAGGTCCTCGAACGGATTTCGGCGGCGGTCAGAATCCCGGCCATGAGCCGGTACGGGTTCGCGCTCGGGCTGGTCGAATACCGCGAAGCCGTCGCGCGCTTCATGAAGCGCCGGTTCAATCAGGATTTCGATCCCCTCAAGGAAATCATCCCGCTCATCGGGTCAAAAGAAGGAATCTCGCACCTGGCTCTCGCCTACCTCGAGCCGGGGGATTACTCGATCGTCCCCGAGCCCGGCTACAACTCGTACCTGGGCGGCTCGTTCCTGTCGGACGCGATTCCGTACAAGTACGCGCTCCGGCCCGAGAACGGCTTCCTCGTCGACCTCGACAAAGTTCCCGCCGATATCCTGAAAAAGGCGAAGATCCTCTACCTCAACTATCCGAACAATCCAACCTCTGCCATTGCGCCGAGGGAGTATCTCGAGGAAATGGTGAGGCGCTGCAAGGAACTCGATATCCTGCTGGTGTATGACAATGCCTACTCTGAGCTGGCATACGATGGATACGTGCCGCCGAGCATCTTCGAGATCGAGGGAGCGCGCGAGGTTGCGATCGAGTTCCACTCGATGTCCAAGACGTACAACATGACGGGATGGCGCTGCGGCTGGGCCTGCGGAAGGGCTGAGATCGTCGGCGCGCTCGGAAAAGTGAAGTCGTTCATCGATACCGGGACATTCATGGGGATTCAGGCGGCAGCCGCCACCGCGCTCGACGAGTGCCAGGACTGGATTCCGCAGAACGTCGCTGCCTTCAAGGAGCGTCGCGATGCGGCCGTCGCGGCGTTCTCCGACGCCGGGTTCCCCGTTGTTCCGCCGAAAGCGACGATGTACCTCTGGCTCCCGCTTCCCAAGAACATCCCGAGCGCGGTGTTCGGTGAGCGGTTGCTGCAGGATGAGGGTGTAATCGTTCTTCCCGGCTCGCTCTTCGGTCCCGGCGGAGAAGGATTTTTCCGGGTGTCCTTCATCGTATCGTCCGACCGCCTGCGTGAGGCGGCGGTGCGCGCCGGCCGGGTGCTCAAGCGCCTCGTGGCCCAGGCCGGTGATGATG
>JBGTEZ010000132.1:0-5627 GCA_041747535.1 Gemmatimonadaceae bacterium | reverse complement strand
CGGACTCGACGTCGTGCGCGGGCGCAAGCGGATGTCGATCGAGCGCCAGGTGCGAACGGCGGCCGGCGCCCTCGCGGCGACGGGAGGAATTCTCGCGCTGCTGGTGAATCCCCTGTTCGCCGCGATCCCGGCCGCCGTCGGCTCAGGCCTGGTCTTCGCCGGCCTTACTGACACCTGTGCCATGGGAATGATGCTCGCCCGCCTCCCCTACAACCGGCCGGCGTCGTGCGATCCCGCGGCGGTGGTCCGCGCCTTGACCGGAAATGACAAAGCCGGTGCACCGCGAAATACCCCTGCCATGAGCGTCGCCGCGGCCAGTTGCTGCGCGGACCGGGGATAAGAGCTTGCTCCTCGTCGGGTACGCTTTGGCGGCGTTGATCGGCCTGTCGCTCGGAATAATGGGCGGAGGCGGATCCATCCTGACCGTCCCGATCTTCGTCTACGTGCTGGGATTCGATCCAAAAGTTGCAATCGCGATGAGCCTGCCCGTGGTCGGCGCGACGAGCCTGATCGGGGCCGTCAGCCACTGGAAAGACGGCAACGTCAGGCTCAAGATTGCGGCGCTGTTCGGAGTCATCGCCATGGCCGGAGCATACGCCGGCGCCCGCCTCTCGATTTTTCTGAGCGGCTCGTTTCAGCTGGTGCTCCTCGCCGTAGTGATGCTCCTGGCGGCGGTATCGATGTTCCGCTCGGCGCGGCGCGACAGCCACCGCGCGGTCGATGCCGTGCCGGAGCGCCGCGTTGGACTCGGACTTCTCGTTCCGGTTGCCCTCGGGGTCGGCGTCCTCACCGGGCTGGTGGGGATCGGCGGCGGATTTCTGGTGGTGCCGGCGCTCGTCCTGATGGCGCGTGTCCCGATGAAGCAGGCGGTCGGCACGTCGCTGCTCGTCATCGCCATGAACTCGCTCTCCGGCTCGCTCGGATACATCGGACAGTTCACCATGCCATGGGGATTCATGTTCGCCTTCACGGCGGTCGCGGCGGCGGGAATTCTCGCCGGCACCCGGATCGTTCGTTTCGTACCGCAAGCCGCCCTCAAGCGCGGCTTTGCCGTTTTTCTCGTGCTGATGGGCACGTTCATTCTTTACAGGAATCGCGGAGACTTCCGCCTCGCCCCGGCCGTTCCGCCGCCGGCGGCTGATGCTGCGGCAACGACCGTTTCACCCAAATAATTCTGATACTCCAGGGATAACCACTCATGCTACTCAAGCGCTTTTACGACACCAAGCTCGCCCAGGCGAGCTATCTCATCGGGTGCGGTGCCACGGGTGAGGCGATCGTCGTCGACCCGAACCGCGACGTCGAGCAATACATTCGCGCCGCCGCCGATGAGGGGCTGAAGATCAGCCGCGTCACGGAGACGCACATTCACGCCGACTTCGTCTCCGGGAGCCGGGAGCTCGCCAGCCGCACCGGGGCCGAGCTGCTCCTTTCCGACGAAGGCGATGCCTCGTGGAAGTACGCCTTCGCGAAAGATGCTGGGGCGACGCTCATCCACGACAGCGACACCTTCATGGTCGGGAACCTGAAGTTCGAGGTGATGCATACGCCCGGTCACACCCCGGAGCACGTCAGCTTTCTCGTCACCGACACGCCGGCCACCGACAAGCCGATGGGCGCGATCACCGGGGACTTCGTCTTCGTCGGCGACGTCGGCCGGCCCGACCTGCTCGAAAAGGCGGCGAAGATCTCCGGCACGATGGAGGGGAGCGCCCGCACGCTGTTCAGGAGCCTCCAGAAATTCAAGCAGCTCCCCGACTACATCCAGATCTGGCCCGGCCACGGCGCCGGCTCGGCGTGCGGCAAAGCGCTCGGCGCGGTGCCGTTCTCGACGCTCGGTTACGAAAAGATCGCCAACTGGGGACTTAGGGAGGAGGACGAGGACGAGTTCGTTCAGATCGTGCTCGCGGACCAGCCCGAGCCGCCGAAATACTTCGCCGAGATGAAGCGCATCAACAAGGAAGGGCCGCGGATTCTCGGCGGCTTCCACCGTCCCGAGCTGTGCCCGCCGGCCGCGGCCGACGCATTGCTGCGGAAGCGGGCGATCGTTGTCGATACCCGGCCGGCGCCTGATTTCGCCAGCGGCCACATCCCGGGGACGATCAACATCCCGCTCAACAAGGCGTTCAACACATGGGCCGGCTGGCTGCTGCCCTTCGATCGGGATTTCTATCTCATCGTTGACGCGGCGTGCTCACGCTGCATCGACGAGGCGGTGCGCGACCTCGCGATGATCGGCCTCGACCGGGTGGCGGGCTACTTTGGCACCAACGTGACCGAGGCGTGGTCGGCTGCGGGCGGCAAGCTGGCGACCGTCCAGCAGATTTCCGCGCCCGAGCTGGCTGAGCGGATCGAGAGCGGTGACGTGGCGGTGATCGACGTTCGGGGTCGCGCGGAGTGGGAGGCCGGTCATCTGCCCGGCGTCCCCAACATTCCGGTCGGCTATCTGACCGACCGCCTGCGTGAGATTCCCACGTCGAAGCCGGTGGTGTTGCACTGCCAGAGCGGCGCGCGCTCCGCGATCGCCGCCAGCGTGCTGCAGGCGAAAGGCCTGACGAACGTGATCAATCTCACGGGCGGATTCGCCGAATGGCGGAAGCAGAACCTGCCGGTGGAGCGCGAGGAGCCATCCGGCTCACTTGCCTCCCCGGCGACGCTCAACTACATTACTACATAGCAATATATTCCCGGTTAATTCAGGAGAGGTAATGGGCAAACTGACGCTTACGCCGGAGATCATGGTTCTCGTCGCCGAGCGCTTCAAGGCGCTGGCGGAGCCGGCGCGGCTGCAGATTCTGAGCTGTCTCCGCGAAGGGGAGATGGTGGTGACCGATCTGGTGGCGGAGACGGGGCTCGGGCAGGCCAACGTCTCCAAGCACCTGCAGCTGCTCCACGCGCTGGGCTTCGTCGCCCGCAGAAAGGATGGTCTGTTCGTCTACTACTCGCTTGCGGACAAAGCCATCTTTCAGCTCTGTGACACCATGTGCGGCCGGCTCGAGCGCGAGATGAAATCGCGCCGCAGGCTCCTCGCCGGTTGAACGTTCGCGCGCGTTTCGCTCGAGTGTGGCGACGACGGCTGCACATCGAGACGATACTGTGGATCGGGCTTGCGGCCTTCGTCGGGTACCGGATCTGGCCACAGGCCGCCGCGGCATTCGGCGTCGATTCCGGCGATGCCGCGCTTCCATCCTTTCAGCTCACCGCTCTCGACGGGCGCTCGATTTCGAGCGCCGAGCTGCGCGGGAGCGTCGTGCTCGTGAACTTCTGGGCGACGTGGTGCCCACCCTGCCGTCTCGAGATGCCCGGCTTTCAGAAAGTTTATGACGAGAATAAGGCGGAGGGCTTTGTGGTGCTCGGCATCTCGACCGATGCCGGCGGGCCTGACGCGGTGAAGCGCTTCCTGGCGGAGCGCGCGATCACCTATCCCGTCGCCATGGCGTCGGGTGGCGTGGCGCAGCGGCTGGGCGGCGTCAATCTGCTCCCGACATCGTTCCTCATAGATCGACAGGGCAGAATCCGCCACGAAGTGCGCGGCATATTCGCGTCGGTCGCGCTCGAGCGCGCGGTCGATCGTCTCCTCGCCGAGCCATGATCGACGCCACGCCGGTATCGTTCGGCCTCGCCTTCGTGGCTGGACTCGTCTCGTTTCTTTCTCCCTGCGTGCTCCCGCTGGTGCCGAGCTACGTCACCTTCGTCACCGGGATGACGCTGGACGAGCTGGGCAGCGGGGAGCGACGTGCCGCGAGGGCGTCGGCCGCGCTCCACGCCGCGCTCTTCGTGGTCGGTTTCTCGGTGGTGTTCATCGCCCTCGGCGCGACGGCCACCATGTTGGGCGCGACGCTTCGGCGCTCGCTGCCGTTGATGCAGCAGATCGGGGGCGTCATCATCGTCGTGTTCGGGCTCTACATGGTGGGACTCATCCGGCCGGCGTGGCTGATGGCTGCGCGCGGGCGGCGGTTGTCATCGAAACCGGCCGGGGCGGCGGGCTCGCTGCTCGTCGGCGTGGCCTTTGGTGCCGGATGGACTCCATGCGTTGGACCTGTCCTGGCTTCGATCCTCCTGTACGCGGGCATGAAGGCAAGCATGGCGACGGGGATGCTACTGCTGGGCAGCTACGCGCTCGGGCTGGGCATTCCGTTTTTCCTCACCGCTGTAGCGCTCAACTGGTACCTCGCTGGCGCGCGCCGACTTCGCCGGTGGTTGCGCCCGATCGAGATCTCGGCGGGGGTGGTGATGGTTGCCGTGGGCGTGCTGCTGTTCACCGGACAGTTCACCGTGCTCTCGAGCTTCCTTGCCGGATTCGGCCAATTCGTGAATGTCGGCCTGTGAGGATTTGCAGGCGTGGTTGTTGCTCCCCCAATCATCTCTCACCTACAGCGTAACGGACGCAGCACCATGACAAAACCCGATCCATATTTTCTGCAGCGCACGGTTGCGCTGCCCTTCGATGCGGCGATCGCCAGCGCGCGCGAAGCGTTGTCCGGCGAAGGCTTTGGAATACTTTCCGAGATCGATGTGAGGGCGACGCTCCAGAAAAAGCTGCAGGTGGATTTTCGCCCCTACACCATACTCGGCGCCTGCAATCCGCCGCTGGCGCACAAAGCGCTGACGGCGGAGCGCAATATCGGCGTCCTGCTTCCCTGCAACGTCGTGGTATATCAGGGCGATGACCCGGGAGAGTCCGTGGTCGTGGCGGTCGATCCGGAAGTTTCGCTGGGACAGGTGGGCAACACCGAGCTGGCGCCGCTCGCGCGCGACGTCAAGCAGCGTCTGGGGCGGGTTCTCGACGCGATCGCCGCCGATCGTCCCGCGGGGAAAACGGGCTGACGGCGCGCGAATTCCTTTTGAGAAAGGGCACAAACATGTCAAATAACGCTTCAGGTTTCGCGGCCTTCATGGCCTCCGCCGCCGGGCGCTGGCTCCGTATCATCGCCGGCGCTGTGCTCGTATTCTGGGGTTGGTCGATGCACTCGGGCACAGGAACGATCGTCATGATCCTGGGTCTGGTCCCGATCGCCGCCGGCGCCTTCAACTTCTGCCTTTTCGCGCCCCTTCTTCGCGTGCCTTTCTGGGGACGGCAAGTCCGCGGGGAAAAAAACAATGCGCCCTAGGAGTCCGGCGAACGCGCTCTGCGGGAGGGTTCGCCGGTCATCCCTCCACGCCCTCGTGCTGGTGGTGGCGATCTCATCGGCCATATCGGGTCAAGTCACTCCCGCGCGCGATACGCTTCGCGTGTATGGACCGGGTGGCCCACTCCCGGCGATGAAGGAGGCTGCCGCCGAATTCTCGCGGCTGAAGGGTGTCGCGGTCGATGTCGTCGGTGGCCCCACCCCGCAGTGGCTTGCGAAAGCCAAGTCCGACGCCGACATCATTTTCAGCGGCGCCGAGCACATGATGACTGATTACATCGCTCAGCTGAAGGATGCGCCCGCCGGCAAGATCGACGTCGCCACGGTGGACCCACTTTACCTTCGGCCGTCGGCGATTCTCGTCCGCCCGGGTAACCCGAAGCGCATTCGCCGCTTCGAGGATCTGCTCAGGCCGGGGCTGAAAGTTCTGGCGGTGCAGGGAGCCGGACAGACCGGAATGTGGGAAGACATGGCGGGCGGCACCGGAGACATCTCCGT
>JBGTEZ010000131.1:0-5918 GCA_041747535.1 Gemmatimonadaceae bacterium | reverse complement strand
ACGTTCTCGACCAAGACCTGCATCGGCTGCCACGCGATTGCGGGAAATCCGTCAGCGATGGGAACGATCGGCCCTAATCTCACGCACTTCGGCTCGCGCAGCACTCTGGGGGCGGGACTGTATCCCAATACCCCGGCGTACCTCGCGCTCTGGATCAAGAATTCGCGCGCGATGAAGCCTGGTGTGCTGATGCCGGCGCTCGGAATCGGCGAGATGGATCGAACTCTGAAAACGAAAGTGACGGCGGCCGGCGGTGGACTCACCGATCAGGAAATCGCCGACATTGTCGCATACCTCACAACGCTGAAGTAACCGGAGACAGACTTGGCAACCACTGCATATCCAGCCCCGGCGCACGCAACGGGATACTCAGGCGAGCAAAGCGGCATCTGGAGCTGGCTCACCACCGTCGATCACAAGCGCATCGGGATTCTTTATCTCTATACTGCGCTGTTCTTCTTCATGTTCGGCGGACTCGAGGCGCTGGTCATCCGCGCCCAGCTTGGCGCACCGAACCAGCGGCTCGTGTCACCCGAGTTCTACAACCAGCTTTTCACGATGCACGGGACGACCATGATCTTTCTCGCGATCATGCCGCTCTCGGCAGCGTTCTTCAATTTCCTCATTCCGCAGCAGATCGGAGCGCGCGACGTCGCGTTCCCGCGGCTCAACGCCTTCAGCTACTGGGTGTACCTGTTCGGCGGAATCTTCATCACCGTCCCGATTTTTTTCATGGTCGCCCCGGACGGCGGCTGGTTCGGCTACGCGCCGCTCACCATCAAGCAGTACTCGCCGGGCGTCAACATCGATTTCTGGGTGATCGGACTCCAGATCCTCGGCGTCTCGTCCTTGGCAGCGGCCTTTAATTTCATCACGACGATCATCAATCTCCGCGCGCCCGGCATGTCGCTCATGCGGATGCCGATGTTCACGTGGATGGCGTTCATCGTCCAGGTGCTCCTGATCCTCGCCTTCCCGGTAATCACGATCGCGCTGGTGTTCCTGCTGTTCGATCGCTTCTTCGGGACGAACTTCTATAACACGGTGGGCGCCGGTGCCGACCCGCTGCTTTGGCAACACCTGTTTTGGATCTTCGGCCACCCCGAGGTCTACATCCTGATTCTTCCCGCGTTCGGGTTGGTGTCCGAAGTCCTACCGACCTACTCGAAGAAGCCCCTCTTTGGGTATCCCGTGATGGTGTATTCCGGAATTCTCATCGCCGTGCTCGGCTTCGGGGTGTGGGCGCACCACATGTTCGCGGTCGGGATGGGACCGATCGCCGACACGTTCTTCGGCCTGAGCACGATGCTCATCGCAATTCCGACCGGCGTGAAAATATTCAACTGGATCGCGACGATGGCGCAGGGCGCGATACGCTACACGACGGCAATGCTGTTCGGAATCGCTCTGGTGGGATTGTTCACCATTGGCGGAATCTCGGGGATCATGCACTCTTCCCCGCCGGCCGACCTGCAGCAGACCGACACGTACTTCATCGTCGCGCACTTTCACTACGTGCTGTTCGGCGGATCGATCATGGGGATTTTCGCCGGCATCTATCATTACTTCCCGAAGATCACGGGAAGGCTGATGAACGAGAAGCTGGGCCTGATTCATTTCTGGCTCACGTTCATCGCCATGAACCTGACGTTCTTTCCGATGCACTTCGCCGGAATGCAGGGAATGCCGCGCCGCATCTACAGCTACGACGCCGGCCAGGGTTGGGAGATCTACAACGCGATGTCGAGCGCCGGCGCGATGATCTTCCCGATCGCGATGCTGATCTTCATCTACAATTTCTTCAAGAGCCGGAAGAGCGGCGCGATCGCCGGCGCGGATCCGTGGGGAGCGGGAACACTCGAGTGGACGATTCCGAGCCCGCCGCCGGAATACAATTTCGCGAAAATCCCTACGGTCACGAGCAGATATCCGCTCTGGGAAGGAAAGGAACCCGACATGGAGAGCGCGCGCGCCAACCGCGTCGAAGGGAAGACGGCCGCCGACCTCGGGATCATCCTCCCCTACAACACGATCAAGCCGTTGATCGTCGCGTTCGGAATGGTGCTGATGTTCTGCGGCCTCCTCACCACCCACATGCTCATCTACATCGGCGCCGCGATCATGGTCGGAGCGTTGTATGCCTGGCTGCTCAGCCCACTCGAGCCGGAGCACCACTAGCCCATGACCGCCGCAACCACGCACCACTACACCTCGACCGGGCTCGACAACCGGAAGATCGCGATCTGGGCCTTCATCGGCTCCGAGTGCATGCTGTTCACGTCGCTGATCTCGACGTACATGATCTACAAGGGGCGGAGCGTCGTCGGCCCGTACCCGCACGAGGTCTGGACCAACCCGGCCACCGGCCAGGTGATGAAGCCGATCCTGAACATCCCGGTAACGTCGGCATCCACCTTCGTGCTGCTGATGTCGTCGCTGTTCATGGTGCTGGCACTCGCCGCCGTGCAGAACAAGCACGTGCCCAAGCGCAACCGCAGCGAGGAGATTCTGGGGTCTTCCAAGCTCTGGCTCTGGGCGACCGCCATCGCCGGCGCGACGTTCCTCGGCTTCCAGGCCTACGAGTTCACGTCGTTCGTGCACGAAGGGCTCACGATCAAAACAAATCTGTTCGGCTCGACATTCTTTACGCTGACGGGCTTCCACGGCGCGCACGTTACCGCCGGTGTGCTCTGGCTGGTCACGCTGCTCGCGATCGATTACCGCCGCGGCCTCGGGCCAGCTGATGCGATGGCCGTGGACCTCGCCGCCCTGTACTGGCACTTTGTCGACGTGATCTGGATCGTGATCTTCACTCTCATCTACCTCATCCAGTAGGCGCCGTGGATACTCATTCGCCTGGCCATCTGCCCGATTCCGCGGAAGCGCACGCACACGCGCCGCACGCCGACGAGCATTATCACCCGACGTGGAAGACCTACAAGTGGGTGGCGCTGATACTCTTTCTGATTACCGTCGCCGAGGTCTGGGCCTACTACATCCCTTCCTTCGTGGCGTCGCGCGCGTTCGTCCCGATCCTGCTCATCATGTCGGCGGCCAAGTTCGTTATCGTCGTCATGTTCTACATGCACCTCAAGTACGACCATAGATTGTTCCGGGTGCTTTTCACCGGCCCCCTCCTGATCGCGGGCCTGACGCTCATCGCGCTGCTATTCCTGTTCGGGCAGCTCGTCATCAAGCTCTGATGTAGCATGCTGGCCCTGGCGCTTCTCCACCCCATCGCCAAGATCGAATGGTGGCGGTGGTCGATTCATCCGAGCACCGTCATCGGGCTCGCCGCGCTGGGAGCTCTGTACCTGTGGGGAGCGCACCGCCTCGGACGCAAACCGGAGCCGAGCCAGCAGGTTTCGTTTTTTCTTGGCCTCTTCGTGATGTTCGCATCGCTCAACGGTCCGATCCACGACCTGAGCGACGGCTATCTCTTCAGCGCGCACATGGTGCAGCATCTCATCCTGACGCTGCTGATGCCGCCGCTGATCATCGCCGGAGTTCCCGGGTGGATGCTGCGGCCGCTGCTCGGCAATCGCGCCCTCGCCGCCGTCGCGCGTGCGATCACGAAACCAATCGCCTGCTTCGTCATCTTCAACGTCATCATCGCCGCGTGGCATCTGCCGCCGCTCTACAACGCGGCGATGGCCAATCACGATATTCACATCCTCGAGCACGTGATGTTCATGGTTGCGGCGATCCTGATGTGGTGGCCGCTCATGAGTCCGTTGCCGGAGCTGCCGCGGCTGGCATATCCGGGGCAGATGCTCTACAGCTGGTTGATGACGATTCCGATGTCGATCACCGCGATCTATATCGCGATGGCGGACTCGGTGCTGTACCCGGCATACTCCGCGGCGCCCCGCGTTCTCCCGCTCTCCCCCCTCGAGGATCAGCTCCTGGGCGCACTCATCATGTGGATCCCGGGCGGGATCATCTTCTACATCATCATGACGGTGGTGTTCTTCAAATGGAACGCGCGGGGCGAGGACTCGACCGCTGGCGCGCAGGTGGACTGGAAGCCGTCGGCCGCCTGATTATCCGGGCCGGCCGCATGCCGGTGCGTGTTGCGCGAAATCGATGTTGAACGGCTTCGGGACAGCTCCAATTCTATCGAGATGGAATCTGGCGGTGCGGCACTCATCCCTCCCGCCCATCTAACTCGGCGTCCCGAGCCCGATCGGAAGTTCAGGCTCCTGGAGCGGGTGCGTCGCGCGCTACGGGTTCGGCACTACAGCCCTCGTACCGAGGAAGCCTATTGCGACTGGATCCGCCGCTTCGTCGTTTTTCACGGCCGTCGTCATCCCACGCTGATGGGCGAGCCAGAGATCGCGGCGTTCCTTAGCGATCTTGCCACGCGTGGGAATGTCAGTGCCTCAACACAAAACCAGGCGCTTCACGCGATCCTGTTTCTTTACCGGCGAGTGCTCGGGCAGGATATGGGACTGATTGGTGGTATTGCTCCGGCGAAACGAGGCCGGCGCCTGCCCATCGTGCTCTCCGTTGGAGAGGTCAGAGTCATACTCACCCGGATGCGGGGAGTGCCGCGGCTGTGTACAAGCTTGATGTACGGAAGCGGTCTCAGAGTATCGGAGTGTGTCCAGTTGCGCATCAAGGACATCGATTTCGAGCGGGGTGAGATAATCGTGCGCTGTGGGAAAGGCGACAAGGACAGGCGCGTGCCCTTGCCGCGGATGACAGTTCCGGCATTAACGGTTCACCTGGAGCGGCGTCGGGAGCTCTTTCACAGGGATCTGCGTCGAGGTGTGGTTGCTCCTCTGCCCGGTGCGTTGTCTCGGAAGCTGCCGCACGCCGAGCGAGAGTGGGCTTGGCAGTACATCTTTCCGTCATCCCGGATTCATGCCGATCGGCATCCGGGCCCGCCAAGACGGTTTCACATGCACGAATCCGCGATCCAGCGCGCGTTTGCTACTGCCGTCCGCTCGAGCCGTGTTACGAAGCGCGCGACATGTCATTCCCTTCGACACTCATTCGCGACGCATCTTTTGGAGGGTGGCGCCGACATCCGAACGATTCAGGAGCTGTTGGGCCATTCGAACGTCCAGACGACGATGATCTACACCCACGTCCTCAATCGCGGAGCGTCAGGAGTTCAGAGCCCCGCGGACCGACTTTGACGCAACAGAGAGATCTTCGCGAGCGACGTCCGGCTCTCTATCGTTGCCGCGAACTGATAGGCAGCGAATCCCTGCAGGGATTCACTACGATCTGAATGCTACTATTATTGCTAGTCAACGAAGTGACAACGACTTACGCAGACGCTTGAGATTCAGATGGCAAGAAACTGCTGCAAGCCCTTGCAAGGTTTGGCTTTCGCTTGCAGCATAAGCAAGCAGTCTAAATACTAGTTAGGTTGCCCGCGCGCTATCGAAATGGAGATTACTGAAACTTACGGCGCCCGTTTCGAGCTCTTGCTAGAGCGGCTCCGAGCCGGCGATCAACTCACCAGAAACAGACTGGTCTTACGTCTTGTTGAGACCGAGCTCCAATGCGACGTCGTCACCTTGATGCTGCCTGACGCGACCACCGAACAACGGGCAAGAGATGAGCTCAAGCGGGGCCGGGCTGAGCTCGAGGCGCTGATAGCTGAAGCCACGGCGCTGGGCGGCATCGCCGGAACGCGACCGGTCCGATATGTGTTGGTCTACAACTACGGCATGGGAACCGTGGCGATTGCGGACGAATGCGGCGATAGTTTTCGTTGGCTAGCAGTCCACCCGCCGTCGCGACCAGCAACCTAACTAAGGCGTTAGGCAGCGGGACATTGACTATCGTGCGCACGGAGATCGATGACTTATAACGAGTTCGAGCCAGGTGATCACTTCCATCTCGGTGGGCAGCAAGCCGAGTGCGTCGATGTCTGGGTCGAATCACGTTCACCTGCGCCCGAC
>JBGTEZ010000130.1:0-4712 GCA_041747535.1 Gemmatimonadaceae bacterium | reverse complement strand
CGTGGCGACGCTGCGCGCGCTCGCGGTCGAGGAGCTGAAGGGCGGCCGCCGCGATTTCCACGGCGTCGAAGGCCTCCAATAGTGGCTCGAGGAAGATGATCTCCCGGGGCGGAACTCCTCGCATCAATACCGTGCGGAGCTCCTCGCGCACAGCGTCGTCACGATCCTGTGCTCTGCGCTCCGGGCCGTGGAGGATGATCGGTATCAGCCGGCCGCCAGCGAGCTCACGAAGCGGCGCAACTTCCGCGGGTTGCGCGAGAACCACCACTTCCACGGGCTTCGCCAGCGCCGCCGCATTGAGCTGCGCCGTGGTCACAGGGGGGTGGTAGTAGATCACGGCGTGTGTATCGCCCTTCAGCTCACCTTCGGTTGCGTGTATCGGGTCGTCGTTGTGCTCGTAGCCCAGCGTGCGGAGGATGTGACGGACCTCAGCGAGCGCGGCTCCGCCACGCGCGATGATGGTCGCCGATGGCGGATCGAGATCGTCGAGGAGCCGGCGCAGAGAAGAGCCCCGCGCGCTGCCCCCGATCGTGACGTACTTGACGTGTGGGAGCTGGTAGTCAGCCGGTGCAACGGGAACTTCAACTTCGGCGAGCGGGACGCGGCGCGCCCGCCGGGCATAGCGCTCCACCAGATTCTCCACCGCGGGAGTCAGCTTTCGCGCGACGATCACGCGGCTCGCATCCCCAAGCTCCCCAAGGAGCGCCTCCAGCGCGGCGACGGATTCAGGCCCGTTATCGAGGATGTCGTCGGCCCAGGCGAGGACAACCGTTCGCACGGTGTCCAGCTTTAGAACGGAGGCGCGGACGAGGGCGCCCAGCTCCTCCGCAGTTCCCGCCACCGCCAGGACCGGTCGAGCTTTGAAGATCCTTCCAGCTCGGGCGGCGCCGGTGACCGGGACAACCTCTATGCCGGCGGCGCCGGAAAGTCCCAGAATCGTCTCGGAAACGGCAATGGCGGTCTCCGGCGAGCGGGTGACGACCACGACCTGGGTTCCGGCGACCGCCGGATCGACCCGGGAAAGGACCGGAGTCAGAAATTCCGCAATCGACTCAGTCGTATGCGGAAGGGTGTAGATCAGATTCTGACCACGTCCGGCTTGCGTTTCCTGTCGCTCTCCCGCTTCCTCCGATTCCAGCATCCGATCCTCTGAGCACGCCGTGGCGCCGCCTGCGCCGCGCCGGTAATGTTATAGATCTCGTCGCCGCGCGGCGACGCCGACGACTTTCGAGTGCAGCAGACAAGTATAGTAGAATGGCCCCGCGGGCGCCGCGCGCCCGGCGGTTGGAACCATACGCAAAACCTCTCTCCCACCAGCCCGATTCATGATCACCGCCATCGTACTTATCAAGGCAGAGCCGAAGCGGATCGCCGAGTGCGCGACGAAGCTGGCGGGAATCGAGGGCGTCTCACAGGTCTACTCGGTATCCGGCGAATGGGACCTCGTCGCCATGGTCGAAGTCGCGGAGCACGAGGCGATCGCCAGGATCGTGACCGAGGAGCTGACGGTCGTTCCAGGCATCCGCTCCACGCACACACTGACGGCTTTCCGCGCCTACTCGAAGAAGGATCTCGAGCAGGCGTGGGACATCGGCCTGGAGTAGCGGACAGGTGCTCGTGAGCAACGCCGGTCGGGACGCGGCGAGCCATGCCGCGCTCCGGATGCTGATGGAGCGCCTGCCGGGTGTCAGCGCCGCCGCGGGCGCGTCCACGATCGAGCAGCCATCATCCGCCGATCCGCCCGTTCTGCGCGCGGCCCAGCTCGTTGAAGGCACCTCGCTCCGCGCGATCGGTATCCCCGACATCCGACCCGATGCCGCGTCGGGATTCGGAGCGTTCCTCGATGGCGCCCAGCGCGTGCAGATAATGGGGCACCATCAGGGAATCCCCGTGGTTTACGGCACTGCCTCGGCCGCGATCAGGGTCAGGGTCAACCGGCGAATGATCACGTGGGGGCACCAGCCACCCAGGGTTCAGCGCAAGTTTTTTCTGCCACTGAGTTATCTGCCTGCGCTTCGGGAAGTCGCGTCGCGGGTCGCGGGGTCGCAGCTGGACATCGCCGACACATCGAAACCCGATCATAGCGGTGCACTTCCGAGCCTGCATCCAACTTCATTGCTCGACCGGGCGATGCGTGCCGTGGACGACATGCGCGAGCAGCTCGAGCACCAGCTCGCCGAAGCCTGGTGCGCCGTCGGCGAAGCGCCGCTCTTCATCGACGGAGGAATCAGCGGAAATCCGCGCGTCGCTTCGTCCCCGTGCGCGATTGGCGTCGTCAAGAGCCACCGCACTCTTTTCGCCGAGGGTGACGCGCTCAGGACCGTCTTCGGTCTCGCGAAAGGTGAGCGGTCATCCGTGTTTCGCGTATCGCCCCGCTCCCGGAGCTCCGTGCTCAGCTGGTATCTGCGCGTTCGCGACGCCACCGGTCACGATGCCATGTGGGGCCTCGTGCGCGTGGAAGTCGCCGAGTGCGAGCGGCCCGCCGAGCGCGCGGAAGAGATTTCACGATGGGTGATGGCTGAGATGTCTCCGCTCTCGCTACCCGATGGCCGCTGGGACAAAATGGCGTACGGCGTGCGGGACTGCGAAGAATTTCTGAGGGCGATCTCGTGAGCCTCGAGCCTCTCGGACGTGTCGTCGCCACCGAGCGGAAGCCCAACACTCCGCACGAATTCCATTTCTGGACCGCCATCGACTCGCCGGTCGGGATCGGGACGATCGTCCGTGTGGACGGCTCTCATCCGGTCGGCGGCCAGATTCCGCACATCTTCGGAATCATCGTCGAGGGATTCAGCTACACGGATCTCCAGACGCCGCTGCACGACGTGATGGGCCACGACGGATCTCCGAGCCAGACCGGCTTTGCGTCGACCGAGCGGGCGGAGATACGACTCTATACGGCGGCGGTGCTGAGACAGATTCCCGAGGAGCCGCTTCAACCGGTGCCGATGGGCCAGGTTTTTCTGGCGGAGGAAGCCGATGTCCAGGTCGCGTTGCGCATGGACGGATACCTCCGCGACGGAGCGCACACCGGGATTCCAATCGGCGTCTACCGCGCCGGCGCAACCGACGCGGTGATTTATCTCGATGCTGATTTTCTGCTGGGTCCCGAAGCGGCACACCTGAACATCACCGGCGTGTCGGGCCTCGCGACGAAGACGAGCGCGGTGGAGTGGCTTTTGTCCTCGGTCTTCAAGCATTTCCCTGAGGACAAGGGATCGATTGCGGCCGTCTGCTTCAACGTCAAAGGCCCCGATCTCTGCTATCTCGACCAACCGGGCCGCATCGAGCCGTCCGACGAGTTGCTGTACGAGAAGCTCGGTGTCGAGCCCAGGCCTTTCGAGCACGTCGAGTATTTCGCGCCCTACACCGCCAAGGGTCTGACGCTCAACACCTTTCGCAACAACGAAGCGCTGCTCGACAACGTCACGCCGCTCACGTGGGGACTGCGCGAGGTTCTCCAGTTCGCCGAGGTGCTCCTCAACAAGGATGATGTCGACGCGAAAGCGGACGCGCTCATTGATTTCATCAAGGAGAACATCGTCGACAAGGAGTTCACCGATCCCATCCTCCAGAAGAAGCACACCGTGCAGTCGTTCGGGGATCTCGACGCGTGGTTCCGTGACGTGCTGCAGGGAATGGAAAGGAAGGATGGAGACAGCTGGCGCACCCACCACGTCGCGACCATCCGCAAGGTTCGGAACCGCCTCTCGAACATCTCCACCCGTTGCGCCGGACTTGTCACCGATACGGGCGCCGTAAGCGACCTGCCGTTCGGGAGCTTTGAGGATCGCGCGGTGTACGTAGTCGACGTCGCCAATCTCGAGGAAGATGCGCAGGATCTCATCTTTGCCCGCATCGTGTCAAAGCTTCGCGAGCACCTCGAGCGGCGCGACCTCGGCGTCAAGCACCTGATGGTCTTCGTCGACGAGCTGAACAAGTACGCGCCTGGTGACGGACCCGACACCTACGTGAGAAAAATGCTGCTCGACATCGCCGAGCGGGGCAGATATCTCGGCCTCGTGCTGTTCGGGGCGCAGCAGTTCCGCTCACAGGTGCACCGCCGGGTGGTCGGCAACTCGGGCACGGCCTTGTTCGGCCGGATGGATCCCGACGAGCTCTCGACTCCCGGTTACGCCGTCCTGAGCCCGGCGACCCGTACCAAGCTGGCGACACTCGAGAAGGGGCAGTTGATGGTTCGACATCCACATTTCACGCAGCCGATCTTCGTTCGCTTCCCGAGACCAGCGGTGATGCAGGGCCGGGAAGGTGCCGAGCGCTATCCGCAGAGCAGCGAGGCTTCCATCGAGTCGGCGGTGCTGCGCGCGCTGAGGCCGCTGGATCCGTCGATCACACTCGCGTGGGTTCAGGACATCACCGCGCTTTACACCGAGCAGGAAGTATTGCGCGCCCGCAACGCGACGACGCTGGCCCGACCCGACGATGTGAAGGCGTACTTCGTCGCCCAGTTTCGCAAGATCATTCCGGCCCAGGCAGCCCCGCGAGCGATGGCGGCGAGCATACGGTCGCTTCCCGACGACGACCCGTATGGGTTTTAGCGCTCCCATGGTGATGTTTGCCGCTCTCGTGCTTCCGGCCGCGCTTCAGGCGCAGTCGGTTCTGCTCCAGATCCGGCCTCACGTTGGAGATACGATCAGGATGCGCCTGTCGCAGACGGTCGAGATGACGGGCAGCACTCCCGGCGCGCCCGC
>JBGTEZ010000129.1:0-1542 GCA_041747535.1 Gemmatimonadaceae bacterium | reverse complement strand
CCGCTCCGCCGATTCGTCGTCCGGCACGTCGCTGACCCTCAGCGGGACCGCGGATCGCCCGTTCACCCAGCAGTCGATCGTCTGGGCGCCCGACGGCCGCAGGCTCGTCGCAAGTCGCGTCGCGCCGGGCGACCGCCGCATGGTTCGGTATATCGAATCGTCGCCGGCCGATCAGCTCCAGCCGAAGACCTTCGAGCGCTTCTACGCGAAGCCCGGCGATGCGCTCGACCGGCCGCTGCCGGTGCTCATCGATCTCGCGGCACGGCGCGAGATCGCGATCGACACTACGCTCTTTCCCAACTCGTACTCCCTCGGACGCGCCAGCTGGTGGGCCGACGGCCGTGGCTTCACCATGGACTACAACCAGCGCGGCCATCAGGTCTACCGGATCATCGAGGTCGACGGTGCTACCGGTGCCGCGCGTGCCCTCGTCGATGAGCAGTCACGGACCTTTATCGACTACCGTCGCGCGAACGTGAATCTCGGCGATGGGGGCGGCACCTTTCGGTTCGATGTCAACGATGGACGCGAGATCATCTGGCTGTCCGAGCGCGATGGCTGGTCGCATCTGTATCTCTACGACGGAACGACCGGCCGCGTGAAGAACCAGGTTACCCGCGGCAACTGGATGGTGCGGAGTGTCGTGCGCGTGGACACGCTGGCGCGACAGATCTGGTTCACCGCCGGCGGCATGAACACCGATCAGGATCCGTACTTCGCGCATTACTATCGCATCGACTTCGACGGCACCGGTCTCCTGCCGCTCACCAATGCGAACGGCTACCACACGGTCTCCTTCTCGCCGGACAACCGCCACTACGTCGATACGTGGTCACGGGTCGATCTCGCGCCAGTTTCGCAGCTCCGTCGCGCGAGCGACGGCGCCATTGTGCTCGATCTCGAGACGGCGGACGCATCCGCCCTCGTGCACGCAGGGTGGCGCGCCCCGGAAGTCTTCACCGCGAAGGGCCGCGATGGCGCCACCGACATCTGGGGCATCATCATCCGTCCGACGAACTTCGATCCGGCGCGGAAGTACCCCGTCATCGAGAACATCTACGCGGGCCCGCACGGCTCGTTCACTCCAAAGACGTTCAGTGCGTACTACACCATGCGGTCGCTGGCCGAGATGGGGTTCATCGTCGTGCAGATCGACGGCATGGGCACCGGCAATCGCTCGAAGGCGTTCCACGACGTCGCCTGGAAGAACCTCGGCGATGCCGGCTTCCCCGATCGCATCCTCTGGCACCGGGCGGCGGCGCGAAAGTACCCCGCATCCTACGACACGACCCGCGTCGGCATCTACGGCGGATCGGCCGGCGGTCAGAACTCGCTGGGCGCGCTGCTCTTCCATCCGGGGTTCTACGATGCGGCAGTGTCCTTCGCCGGCTGTCACGACAACCGGATGGACAAGATCTGGTGGAACGAGCAGTGGATGGGATGGCCGATCGGGCCGCAGTACGATGCGTCGTCCAACGTGGTGCACGCAGGAAAGCTTCAGGGAAGCCTGCTGCTCATCGTTCCCGAGCTCGACACCAACGT
>JBGTEZ010000128.1:0-3622 GCA_041747535.1 Gemmatimonadaceae bacterium | reverse complement strand
CACGATCGAGCGGGCGATCGGGCTGATCCGCGAGGAGCTGGCGCAGCGGCTGACGGAGCTTCGCTCGTCGAACAAGCTTCTCGAGGCGCAGCGGCTGGAATCGCGCACCAATTTCGACATCGAGATGATGCTCGAGATCGGAACGTGCGCGGGGATCGAGAATTACTCGCGACATCTCTCGGGTCGCGCCGCGGGTGAGAGGCCGGCGTGCCTGTTCGACTACTTCCCGGAAGATTTTCTGGTGGTGGTCGATGAAGCGCACGTGACGCTTCCACAGATCGGCGGAATGTTCAACGGCGATCGCGCGCGGAAGCTGACGCTTGTAGACTACGGCTTTCGTTTGCCCAGCGCGCTCGATAACAGGCCCCTCATGTTCGACGAGTTTCTGTCGCTGACACCGCGCGCGCTCAATGTCACCGCGACACCAGGCGAGATCGAGCTCCGGCTTTCCGAGGGCGCGGTAGTGGAGCAGATCATTCGCCCCACGGGCCTCGTCGACCCCGAGATCGAAGTCCGTCCCGTGCGCGGCCAGGTCGACGACCTGCTAAACGAGATCCGGCTACGGGAGAGGCGAGGAGAGCGTGTGCTCGTCACGACGCTCACCAAGCGGATGGCCGAGGATCTTGCCGATTATCTGCAGCAGATGGGAGTGCGCGTGCGGTACATGCACGCCGACATCGACGCCATCGAGCGGATGGAGATCATTCGCGGCCTGCGTCTCGGTGAATTCGACGTTCTGATCGGGATCAACCTTCTGCGGGAGGGACTCGATCTTCCCGAGGTATCGCTGGTTGCGATTCTCGACGCCGACCAGGAAGGATTTCTGCGCAGCGACCGCTCTCTCATTCAGACCGTAGGACGCGCGGCGAGACACCTGAGCGGACGCGCAATTTTTTATGCGGATAGAATGACCGGATCGATGCAGCGCTGCATCGACGAGACCGGACGCCGGCGCGAGATTCAGCGCGCGTACAACGTCGAGCACGGAATCACGCCGGTCAGCGTCGTCAAGAGCGTCGACCAGGTGCGGTTCATCACGCGGGTCGCCGATGCGCGCGTCTCGAGCGAGGAGCGAGAGCAGGAGAAGACGCGCCGCGTGGCGGAGTCGACGGCGCGCTACGGCACGAAGGATCTGCCCGCGCTCATCTCGGAGCTCGAGGGTCAGATGCGCGAAGCCGCCGCCGCGCTCGACTTCGAGGCGGCCGCGCGCCTTCGCGACGAGCTGTTCGAGGTGAAGGCGAAGGCCGGTAAGGAGCGCCATAGCAGAGGCGCGCTGGCAGGCCTGCACGGCCGGTAGAGATGCCAGCGCACCGCCACATTGTCCCCCCGCGCGCGGACCGGGGGCAGCTCAAATTGTCCGAGTCCGAGTTGGATGACTGGGGCGAAGAGCTCGGTCGCTCAAGCACGGCGCCGCTGCTCATAACACTCACCGGGGACCTCGGGGTGGGAAAAACCACGCTCGCGAAAGCGATCTGCCGCGGCTACGGAGTCAGGGACGAGATCACGAGTCCCACCTACGCACTCGTGCATCAGTACGCGTCCGAGAGGTCGCCGGTCTTTCACATCGATCTCTACCGGCTGGATTCCGCCGAACAGCTCACCAACCTGGGATGGGACGACATTCTGGGGTCGCACTCGCTCGTGCTCGTCGAATGGCCCGAGCGGGCGGGGGAGCGAATCCCGCCGGATCATCTGCCGATCGATCTGGACTACGTTCCGGACGATGCGTCGCGCCGCATTCTCCTGGCTGGATGACGGGGCCGCTGGTTCTTGCGCTCGAGGGAGCGACATACGCGGGAAGCGTGGCGCTGATCCGTGGCGCCGATGTGGTGGCGGAAGTGACTCTCAGGGATGTCGACGGAGCGATGCCGCAGGCGGGGCGGGGAGAGAGACTGCTTCCCGCCGTCGCCGAGTGTATCCAGCGGGCAGAAGTGAGAGCATCCGAGATCAAGCGCATCGTTTGTGGAGCGGGACCCGGACGGTTCACGAGCCTGCGTGTCGCCGGCTCGGTGGCAAAGGGCCTGGCGACGGGATATGGCGTGGGGCTCTACGCGATCTCATCGCTGTTGTTGACGGTGAGCGCGGCCAACCCGGCGCTCCAAGCCGGCGAATATTTGTCCGTGCTCGACGCGATGCGTGGGGATTGGTTCGTGGCGCACATTCTGGTTTCGGCGGATGGCACGATCGAGCAGCGCGGCAACGCGGGGCTGGTTTCGGCGGCGGAGCTTGCCGCATTGTCACAGGCCGATCCGAATTTGCGCGTAATCGGACCGGGCCAGCGCATCGAAGGGAATCCGCACGCGCGAGGCGTCGGTCCGCTCATCGCTCGAATCGAGGCCGAAGGCCCGGTGGATCTGGCATCGTGGGAGCCTGATTACGGCCGGATGCCCGAGGCCCAGGTCCGCCGGGAAGCCGCGCTCGGCGGGCCGGCCCTCCAGTGACGGCCTGGCTGCGACCAGCGGTTGAGGGCGATCTCACGGACATATCGAGCCGATGACGACCTTGCTGCGACCGGCGGTTGAGGGCGATCTCACGGACGTATCCAGCATCGAGCGTGAGTCCTTCGCCGACCCGTGGACCGAGGAGTCGTTCCGCCGGCTCATCGGCGTGAAACCGGCTATCTTTCTGGTGGCGGAATGTGGCCCTGACGCGGCGGTCGCTGGATACGTCGCCGCGTTCTCGGTCGGTGAAGACGGCGAGATCCTCAACGTCGCGGTTGGGTCGGGTTTTCGCGGGCGCGGACTCGCAGGTCAGATGCTGGACGCGGTATTGATCGAGATGGCGGCACGTGGCGTCAGGACAGCGTTTCTCGAGGTGAGAGAATCGAACGGCGCGGCGCGTGGGTTGTACGGCTCGCGGGGCTTCTCCGAAATCGGGCGAAGGCGCGGGTACTACCGGCGCCCGGTTGAGGATGCTCTGGTGATGCGCAGGGTTCTGGAAGTGCCGGAAGGGGAAGAGCACCGAGCCGCGGGCACTTTTGCTGACCTTTGAAATCTTTGGTTTGTGGTGATCTGAGGCCCGTCTATACTATTCTGGGCAAGCATCAATACTCTCGTCGGGAGGCACAGTGAGTCGAAGTCTGAACAAAGTCATGCTGATCGGGAACCTGGGAAGCGACCCCGAAGTCCGCTCGACGACTGGTGGCGGCCGGGTTGCCAACTTCTCCCTCGCCACGAGCCGGACGTGGAACAATGCCTCCGGCGAGAAGCAGGAGAAGACCGAGTGGCACCGCTGCATCGTGTGGAACACCAAGAATGGCAAGCTCGCTGACATCGTCGAGTCTTACCTGAAGAAAGGCCACAAGGTCTTCGTCGAGGGATCGATCGAGTACCGGCAATGGCAGGACAAGGAGAACCAGACGCGGTACAGCACCGAGATCAACGTGCGCGAGCTGGTGATGCTGGGCGGCGGGCGTGGCGAGGGCGGTGGCGATTTCCAGGGTGAAGGATCCGGGCGGAGCCGTGCACCAGCTGCCGCCGGCGCCAAGTCGGGCGCGGCTAGCGGTGCTGGGGCGGGAGCTGATTTCGAGGATTTTCCCGGGGCGCTTGAAGACGCTGACGACGATCTACCCTTCTAGTAGATCTGGCCTAAGAGGCGGCCCTGACGGGCCGCCTCTTTTTTT
>JBGTEZ010000127.1:0-5135 GCA_041747535.1 Gemmatimonadaceae bacterium | reverse complement strand
TTTCATACTCGCGCAGCCGTCGACTCCTGGAGATTCGTGTCGGGTGGGGAGAGGCTGGATACCCGCGCAGGCGGCCTTAGCGAGCGACAAGGAGACCCGCGACCGAGCGGAGCGAGGGAGCGTAGTTGGGGGCTCCGCCCGAGCGAGCGCACTCGCTTGTGCAGGCCCCCCTCCGAACTCCCCGCGCGTTAAAACCTAGACTTTTCCGCCGCATTGCCGCCCGTAAGCGACAACGGCTAACTTTGACTCCGATATGAGACCAATCCGAGTTCTAGTCGCAAAACCCGGCCTCGACGGCCACGATCGCGGCGCCAAAGTCGTTGCCGCCGCCCTCCGGGACGCCGGGATGGAAGTGATCTACACCGGCTTGCACCAGACTCCGGAGATGATCGCGACCGCGGCAGTTCAGGAAGATGTCGACGTCATCGGGTTGTCGATCCTGAGCGGCGCGCACATGACCCTCATCCCCCGCGTCCAGGAGCTCGTGCGAGCGCAGGGGCGCGACGACATCCTGATCACCGGCGGCGGAATCATTCCCAGGGAGGATGTCGAGTCGCTCCAGGCTAACGGTGTGGGTCGTCTGTTCGGGCCGGGAACCCCAACGAGCGATCTGATCGCGTACATCAAGGAGTGGTTCCAGGCGCGCGAAAAGCAGGAAGCGTAGTGGCCGCGTCAGGCACCAACCGTCTCCGCCAGATGAGCGCGGAGGTCCGCGAGCTCGAAGAAAAGCTGCGCCAGGCGGGAGGTCCGAAGAAGCTTCAGAAGCTCCATGAGCAGGGGAAGCTTTCAGCGCGCGAGAGGGTCGAGCTGTTGCGCGATGCCGACTCCAGCGTGCTCGAGGTCGGGCTGCTCGTCGCCTACGACCAGTACGAAGGCCAGGCTCCGTCCGCCGGCGTCGTCACATCCGTCATACGCGTGCACAGCCGCGAGGTCGTTGTCGTTGCCAACGATGCGACGGTTAAAGCGGGCTCCTGGTGGCCGGAGACGATCAGGAAGATTCTCCGTGCCCAGGAGATCGCGATGCGTTGCCGGATTCCGATCGTCTACCTCGTCGATTCCGCGGGAGTGAATCTCCCGTACCAGGGCGGGGTCTTCCCGGGACAATACGGCGCTGCGAGGATCTTCTACTACAACTCGATCATGCGGCGGTATCTGCGCGTGCCGCAGATCGCGGCGGTGATGGGGCAGTGCATCGCGGGCGGTGCGTACCTGCCCGCGTTATCGGACGTCATCCTCATGGTCAAGGGATCGTCGTTCATGGGTCTGGGTGGTCCGAATCTCGTGAAGGGCGCGACCGGTCAGGTCGTGGATTCTGAAACCCTGGGTGGTGCTGCCACGCATACAGAGATCAGTGGCGTCGCGCATTACGCGCTCGACGACGACGAAGCGTGCATCGCCAAGATTCGGGATCTCATTGAACGGCTACCCGCCGGAACGAGGCCCACTTCGTCCGGCGAGCGCGCGCCAAAGCAGAAAGGAAGGTCTGCGACGGCCGTGAAGCAGGATGAGTCGCTCTACGATCTCCTGCCCACCGACCACCGCATGTCGTACGACATGCACACAGTGCTCAAGGCGATTCTCGACAAGGGGGAGATCGACGAGTTTCAATCGGCGTTGGCGAAGGAGATGATCTGCGGTGATGCGCGGATCGACGGGATCGTCGTCGGAGTCATCGCCAATCAGCGCGGCCTGGTGAAGGGGAGAGAAGGCGAGAGGCCACGCTTTGGCGGAATCGTTTATGCTGAGAGCGCCGAGAAGGTCGCCTACTTCATCGATCGCTGCGACCGCCTCGGCATCCCGCTCCTCTTCGTTCAGGATGTGTCGGGGTTCATGGTCGGCGCGGAGTCGGAGCAGGAAGGGATCATCAGGGCCGGGGCGCGTTTCGTCGAAGCGATGGCGACGACCAGGGTCCCCAAGATCGTGCTGACCGTGAATCACGCATCGGGCGCCGGCTACTACGCGATGGCGGGTCAGGGCTTCGATCCCGATTTCATTCTGAGCTGGCCAACGGGGCGGATGGGAGTGATGGAAGGAGAGTCGGCCATTCAGGCGGTTCACGGCCCCACGCTCGAGGCCGCGAAATCGGGCGGCGCCTCGGCACCAGCTGAAACGACGGCCGCGGTGGACGAGATGCGGGCCGACTATGAGCACCAGCTCGATGCGCGTTACGCCGCTGCGCGCGGATATGTGGACGCGATCGTGTATCCCGAGAATACTCGCGAGGTGCTGAGCCTGGCGCTTCGCGCCGCGCTCAACAATCCGGGCCCCCACCTCGGACCGTTCGTGCTTCCTCCGCACCTGGGCGAATCGGCGTGAAGACGATCGTCCGGGTTGCGGCTGGCCAGGGATTCTGGGGCGATGATCTCGATGCGCCGCGGCGGCAGGTGGAAGGCGGGGAGATCGACTACCTGATGCTGGACTACCTCGCCGAAGTGACGATGTCCATCCTGCAGAAGCAGAAAGAACGTGACCAGTCTCTCGGTTATGCCCGGGATTTCGTTGGCGCGATGGAAAGTGTTCTCCCCGCCGTGCTCGGGCGTGGCGTGAAGGTGATCGCAAATGCCGGCGGAGTGAATCCGCCCGCATGCGCCGCCGCGGTCAAGACTCTCGGGACGAAACAGGGTGGGAAATCGGCTCTCAAGATCGGGGTCGTGACCGGCGACGATCTTCTCGCGCGGCTCGACGAGCTGATCCGCTCCGGACAGTCGCTCGACAACATGGATACCGGCGAGCCGCTCGCAACCGTGCGCGACCGCGTCCTCTCGGCCAATGCCTATATCGGCTCGGAGCCAATCGTCGAAGCGCTCGCGCGCGGAGCGAATGTCGTGATAACAGGCCGTTCCACCGACACGGCGCTTACCATGGCGCCGCTCCGCCACGAGTTCGGATGGGCGGCGGGGAGCTGGGATCAGCTCGCCGCGGGAATCGTCGCCGGACACATCATCGAGTGCGGCGCGCAGTGCTCGGGCGGCAACTGCCTCTACGACTGGAGATCAATTCCTGACCTGGCGAACGTCGGGTACCCCCTGGTGGAAGTGGGTGCGGACGGATCATTCGTCGTGACGAAGCACGCAGGCACCGGCGGCAGGGTCTCGGTTCCAACGATCACCGAGCAGCTCGTCTACGAGATGGGCGACCCGCGCTCGTACATCACTCCCGATGTCATCGCGGACTTCACGACCATTCGCCTCGAGCAACAGGGCGAGAATCGTGTCCGCGTGAGCGGAATCAAAGGCCGGCCGCCGACAGACAAGCTCAAGGTATCCATCGCGTATCGCGCCGGGTTCAAGGCCGTCGGGACGCTCGTCTACGTGTGGCCGGACGCGCTGGAGAAGGCGGAGCTTGCCGACAGGATTCTCCGCCAGCGTCTCGACCGCCTCGGACTGAAGTTCGAGCAGATACTGACGGAATTCGTCGGCGCGACGGCGACACACGGCCGCCTGGCCGGAGAGCAGAGAAACGTGCCCGAGGTGCAGTTGCGTTTCGGCGTCCGCGGCGAGGACCGCGCGGCCGTCGAGCGCTTCACGCGTGAGATCGCGCCGCTCGTATTGAATGGGCCGCCGAGCGTAACCGGCTTTGCCGGGGGGCGTCCGAAAGTCGAGGAGATCGTCGCGTACTGGCCGGCGCTCGTCGACAAGACAGTGGTGCAAACGAAAGTGGACATCGTCTCGTGAAGGTCAGGCTGGTCGACATCGCGCACGCCCGCTCCGGTGACAAGGGCGACACCGCCAACGTCGGACTGATTGCGCTGGATCCGCGCTGGTACGGGACCATCGAGAAGTTCGTCACCCGCGACAATGTGGCGCGGCACTTTGACGGGATGATCGAGGGCGAGGTCGAGCGTTTCGAGCTGCCGAATCTGAACGCTCTCAACTTTCTGCTTCACGGCGCGCTAGATGGCGGAGGGACGCTCTCCCTCAAGACCGATGCGCAGGGCAAGGTATGGTCGACGGCACTGCTGCGCATGACGATCGATGTCCCCGATGCCGACGCGCGAAAGCTCGGGCTCCCCGCGGCAGGAGGAAACCCCGCATGAGCCGGATTCGTGTCGGCGCCGAGGGACCGATCGGGAGAATTACCCTCGCCCGGCCGGAGAAGCGGAACGCGCTCGACCGCGCTACCGCCGACGAGCTTGGGGAAGCGCTTTTCGCTCTCAGCGAGTCCACCGTCAGGGTAGTCGCCATCGATGCGGAAGGTCCCGACTTCTGTGCCGGCGCCGATCTGGAAGCACTCGAGCAAATGCTCGACGCTCCCCGGCAAGCGCATCTCGATGACGCAAAGGCGCTGGGTCACGTATTCCATACGATCCGCCGAATGGAGAAGCCGGTTGTGGCGCTGGTGAAAGGCCGCGCCTTCGGCGGCGGGGCGGGTCTTGCATCGGCGTGTGACATCGTGCTGGCGAGCGAGGACGCGCGTTTCGCCTACCCGGAGGTCACAGTCGGTTTCGTCCCGGCGATGGTTATGACTCTGCTCCGGCGCTCGGTAGGCGAGAAGCATGCTTTCGACCTGGTGAGCACCGGCCGCGTCCTTACGGCGGACGAGGCCGAGCGAGTAGGGCTCGTGTCGCGGGTTTTTTCGGGCGCAGAGTTCGACAAGGCTTCGGCTGCCGTGCTCGACACTCTCGCCGCAGCTTCGGCGTCAGCGCTGGCCGCGACCAAGACCCTCTTCTATAAACTCGACAACATGGGATTTCTCGACGGAATCTCAGCCGGCATCGTCGCCAACGCCGACGCGCGCGTCACCGCCGATTTCCGCGAAGGGGTCAAGCGGTTCACCGGCCGGGGGAAGAGCTGATGGGCCCTTACACCATGGCCAAGATCGCGCTTGCCATGATCGCGGCGATCCTGCTCCTGTGGGGAATCAGAAACGACGACAGCGCGCTCAGGTGGGCAGGAATGGCCTTCTTGTTCATCGCTCTGTTGCTGCGGCTCCTTCAGCCCAGGGGAAAACCGTGACGCCACCGCGGCCCACGACCATCGTCGACGCGCCGCGTTTGTCGCGCAAGCTGGGCGTCGACCTCGTGCTGGCGACTGAGACCTTTCAGTACACAGGCAGCTTCAAGTTCCGCGCAGCATACAACGTCGCGTCGCACGTAAAGCAGAGCCACGTCATCACCGCGTCGTCTGGAAATTTCG
>JBGTEZ010000126.1:0-5968 GCA_041747535.1 Gemmatimonadaceae bacterium | reverse complement strand
AGTGCAGGATCTCCGGCGCGCATGCGAGCCGAGTTGCATCGCCCGGGCCGCGGCAAGCGCGATACGCGACGAGACGCAGCAGTGGTCTTAGTCGCTTGCCGCTGCTCAGGGTTCCGTATTCGATTGCGGCGGCGACGGCGGCGGGCAAGGCCGGTAAATACCGGGCGCAGACGTGCTCGAGCGCGCGCTCGACACCATCGCGCTCCGTGTCAAAATCCGCGCTCACCTCGTGGAAGTCCTCCTCCCCGGAAGCGCGAAGGCGATCACTTCATCACTTTTCCCCCATGCTTTTCCATCGCCGCCTGCGGAGATGACGACGTATTGTCGCCCGTCCGCGCCAAGGTAGGTCATCGGAGTGGCCTTGCCACCGGCGGGCAGGCGCGATTTCCAGAGCTCCGCCCCCGTCTGGATGTCGAACGCCCTCAGATACGGATCGATGGTCGCACCGATGAAGACAAGACCACCCGCGGTCGCAATCGGTCCGCCGAGATTGATCACACCCTGAATGTCGGGGGGAACGGCTAGACCGATCGCGGCTAGAGTTTCGGTAGTCCCGAGGGGAACGGTCCATTCGATTTGTCGGGTGCGTAGGTTGACCGCGGTAAGCGCACCGAACGGAGGGGGTGTACACGGGGCACCCGATGGCGCCAGAAACGGCTCCCGCTTGAGGACGTAAGGCGTTCCGCGCATCATCGCGTATTCGGTCCCCACTCTCTCGCCTACCGTCGCCTGCGCGCGCTGTGCCTCGTACGCCGCGCGCGGAATGAGTGTGACGACGGAAGCGATTCGATTGGTCGGCACGATGACGACGTCGCGCTCCCGGTCGTACGCAACGCCGCCCCAGTGGGCGCCACCGACATTTGCCGGGATGATCAGCGACCCGCCGAGACTGGGCGGCGTGAACGCGCCATCGTTTCTCAGCTCCATAAAACGCCGCCGGCACGCGTCGCGATCCGCAATCGTTGGTCCCCAGACCTCGTTCAGCGACAGGCGTTGCGGACTCAAGGGCGGCAGCCCGCTACCGAGAATCTGAGTCGGCCAAGCGGCCTCGCCCTCTACGTCGCTAGCCGGTACTGGGCCCTCGGTTATCGGAAAAATCGAAACGCCGGTCTCGCGGTTCAGCACGAACAGCTGTCCGGTCTTCGTCGCCAGGACCACAGCCGGAACAGTTCGACCGCTTACTCTCGTTCTGACGAGTTCGGGTGGAGATGCGTTGTCGATATCCCGAACCACAACCGGAACAGTTCGACCACTGACTCTCAGCTGGACGAGCGCGGGCGGTGATGCGTTGTCATAGTCCCAGAGGTCGTGGCGAACAGTCTGGAAATGCCAGACTCGCTTGCCTGTAGACGCGCGGATGGCGACCAGCGAATTCGAGTACAGATTCTCGCCTCGCCTCTCTCCGCCGTAGTAATCCACGCTGGCCGAGCTGGTTGGAATGAACACGAGGTCTCGGGCCGGGTCAGCCGCGAAGATCGTCCAGGCGTTTGCGCCTCCAGTACGGTGAGCAAGTGGTCCGATCCAGGTGCGCCAGCCGGGATCACCAGAATCGTGTGGAACCGGGTGCCACGTCCACCGCAGCATTCCGGTGCGCACGTCGAAACCTCTCACTTCGCCGCTGGCAGCATCGGTTCGATTGTTGTCGGCGATAGCGGATCCCACGACGACTATGTCGTTGACGATCGTCGGTGGCGATGTTTGTTCGTACTCCGAAGGATTATTAGGAGGATTGCGGAGACCGTCGCGAAGGTTGACGACGCCGGCGGTTCCGAAGCCGGGGCATGGCGTACCCGAAGCTGCGTCGAGCGAAATGAGCCGCGCATCAATTGTGGAGACGAACACGCGTGTGCGGCAGGATGCCCCTGAACTCGAGGAACCGTCACTCCAGAGCGCCACGCCGCGATTGGCGAAATCGCCGAACCCGATTGTCCGATCCACCGACGGATCAAACCGCCAGCGCTCGGCACCGGTGACGGGATCGAGCGCGAACACTCTCCCGAGCGGAGTGCTCAGATACATCGTGCCCGATGACACGAGCGGGGTCGCCTCTAATGCAGTCGGTGACCGCGTTTCGAACCCTGGACCGGTCTCACCTGTATGAAACCGCCAGGCTACCTCGAGCCGCCCCACGTTATCACGCGTAATCTGGGAAAGCGGTGAAAACCGGTCGCCCTCGGCGTTGCGGCCATAAGCCGGCCAATCGCCGTCCGGAACGGGCGTGGGACGAGTGACCGGAGCTGTACAAGCGAGCAGCAGGGCCGCGGCGGCAACGCCGGGGAGCCAGCCACTCCGGCAGGGGAACGAAGGGATCGCGGAGGTTGCCATGGACGAAAAGATACGGCCGAAACTCGCGGAGTACTTGACGGGGAACGCTACCTGATATAACATTCAATCCGGATGAACGGATTGAGCAAATGACGCCTACCCCCATTTTCGGGCAGATGACCGCCCTGGCCGACCCCACCCGGAGCCGGCTCCTGCTCGCGCTCGAGCGGAACGAGCTGACCGTCAACGAGCTCCAGGCCGTCCTCCAGCTCCCGCAGTCGACGATCAGCCGTCACCTCAAGGTTCTGAGCGCCGAGGAATGGGTCGAGGCGCGCGCCGAAGGCACGAGCCGTCATTACCGGATCGCGGCCGAAGGGTTAGATACCGCGAGTCGTCGCCTCTGGCACCTCGTACGCGACGAAGTCATGCACACCAACGCCGCCGAGCAGGACGCGCGCCGGGCGCAGTCGGTGCTTGCCGCGCGCAGAACGAGGTCGCAGCAATTCTTCTCCACGGCGGCCGGTCAGTGGGATCGCGTGCGTCTCGAGCTGTTCGGGCGGCCTGCCGACATCGCTCTCCTTGGACTCCTCGACCAGAGATGGCACGTTGCGGATCTGGGGTGCGGCACCGGTGGAATTACCGAGTCGCTCGCTCCTTTCGTCGAGCGCGTGATTGCCGTGGACGAATCGGGTCCAATGCTGTCGGCGGCGAAGAAGCGACTGCACGGCGTGGACAATGTCGACATCAGAAACGGGCGCCTCGAAGCACTTCCCCTCGCGGATGAGGAAGTCGATGTCGCGCTTCTTTTTCTGGTGCTTCATTACGCTCCCGAGCCCGCGCGGATAGTCGCCGAGGCCGCGCGTGTCCTCAAGCCGGGCGGGCGCCTGCTGGTGCTCGACATGATGCCGCACGATCGCCTCGATCTGACCCAGTCGATGGGACACCTCTGGCGTGGATTTTCCAGCGATACCGTTGCCGGCTGGATGCGGGCAGCGGGATTGGAGGCATTCAGGTACAACACTATGCCGCCGGATCCAGCGGCGAAGGGTCCGCTGCTGTTCGCGGCTTCGGCCCGGAGAAGCGCCGCAGCGGCGCGGAAAGGAAGCTCGAGAAAGAAGGCGGACGCGGTTCCGCTCATGAAGTCAGCATAAAACTTTTTACACCAGATTCCAACACGGAGCGCACAGTGGCAACGACGACAGAACCAGTGAGCACATTCGCGGCGGCGACCGAGTCCGGACGCGAGCCCTACAAGGTCAAGGACCTCGAGCTGGCGGAATACGGCCGCAACGAGATTCGTCTGGCCGAGCACGAGATGCCCGGCCTGATGTCATTGCGCGCGGAGTACAGGGACGAGCAGCCGCTCGCCGGCGCGAAGATCATGGGCTCGCTGCACATGACCGTGCAGACGGCGGTGCTGATCGAGACTCTGAGCGAGCTCGGCGCCGATGTTCGCTGGGTGTCGTGCAACATTTTCTCGACCCAGGACCACGCGGCGGCGGCTGTGGTTGTCGGCAGGAACGGCACCATGAACGATCCGAAGGGCGTTCCGGTGTTTGCGTGGAAGGGGGAGTCGCTCGAGGAGTACTGGTGGTGCACCGATCAGGCGCTCGTGTGGCCGGATGGCTCGGGCCCGAACCTGCTGCTGGATGATGGTGGCGACGCGACGCTGCTCGTGCACAAGGGCGTCGAGTTCGAGAAGGCGGGACGCGTGCCTGCGTTCGATCCGAAGAAAGACTCAGAGGAATACGGCGTGATTCTCTCGCTGCTTCAGCGTGAGCTGAAGAAGGACCCTCAGCGCTGGACACGCATGTCGAAGGATCTCCGGGGCGTGTCGGAAGAGACAACCACGGGCGTGCATCGCTTATACCAGATGATGGAGGCGGGTACGCTTCTCTTCCCCGCCATCAACGTCAACGACTCGGTCACCAAGAGCAAGTTCGACAATCTTTATGGTTGCCGTCACTCGCTCACCGATGGAATTCTGCGCGCGTCCGATGTGATGCTCGCCGGCAAGGTCGCCGTGATCTGCGGATATGGCGACGTGGGCAAGGGCTGCGCGCAGGCACTGAAGGGTCAGGGCGCGCGCGTCGTGATCACCGAGATCGATCCGATCTGCGCGCTGCAGGCGGCGATGGAAGGGTATCAGGTGACGACGCTCGAGGACGTCGTCAAGACGGCCGACATCTTCATCACCGCGACCGGCAACATGAACATCATCACCGCCGAGCACATGGCGAAGATGAAGGACAAGGCCATCGTCGGAAACATCGGCCACTTCGACAACGAGATCGACATGGCCGGGCTCAAGAAGACGAAGGGCGTGAAACGCATTCAGATCAAGCCGCAGTACGACGAGTACGTGTTCCCCGACGGCCACAGCATCATGATCCTCGCGGAAGGCCGGCTGCTCAACCTTGGCTGCGCGACGGGGCACCCGAGCTTCGTGATGTCGGCGAGCTTTACCAATCAGGTGATGGCGCAGATCGAGCTGCACAAGAACTGCGACGCCTACGAGTGCCGGGTGTACACGCTGCCGAAGAAGCTCGATGAGAAAGTGGCGAGGCTGCACCTGGACAAGCTCGGAGTGAGGCTGACGAAGCTTTCAAAGGAGCAGGCGGATTATCTCGCTGTTCCGGTTGAGGGGCCGTATAAGTCTGATCACTACCGGTACTAAAAGCCGGCAATGCAACTGAACACGATGTCCGCTGTTCGCTGATCGCTGGCCGCTCATCGCTGCAAACCGTGTGGACGCAACGCCTTACCGAGAAAGGAACTGTTCTCGGATCGAGTCTGTAATGTCGCCGCGGTAGTGAAGCGAAAGGCGATCAGCGCTCAGCGATGAGCGGACCTCGTGTTCAGTTGCAGGTGTTAATCCCTGCGCCCCGAGTCCGTCGCAAAAAATGGTGACCGTATGACCGGCCGGTTCTGGTCGTAGCTCCGTTTCGTAAGCAGAGCGACCGTGCTGTCGGAGCCAACCCAGCTCCCGACCGTCGCCGAATCCAGCAGCTTGTACCGCCGGGCGAGCTCCTCGCGGTACCACTCCGCGGCAAGCAGCGGCACTGTCACAACCGTGACGTCGCCGCGCTTTTTCTCGACCAGTTGCAGATACCACAGCGGGTAGGTGTCGTTGTCGCCCAGGGCGAGCATCACACCATTCGGAGGAACCCTTTCCAGCATATCCACCGCATCCGCCCGCGCGCGGTCTTCCTCGGCGTTGGTGCGACGGTCGGTCGCTCCCCAGTTCATGATGGCCGGCGCGAAGGGAGCAATCAGGGCCACCATCTTCAACGGCCCCGGCAGGCGGCGCGACAAATTGATCGCGCCGTAACCCGCCCACATTCCCCAGCAGACAAAAGCGAAGAAGAAGAAATAGTCCCGCTCCCGCGCCTCGTGCGTAGCGCCGGGCGGAAGCCAGCCCTCCCCGAACGAGGGACCCGCTTTCAGATTCAGGTACATGACCACGCCGAGCCAGGAGACGAGGAGCAGCAACGTGATCGCCCTCCAGCTCCGGCGATCGGTCGCCCGGTGAACCGCAAACCCAACGAGTCCGAGCAGCGCGTAGACGACCGTCACCGGCGTCCTCCACCAGCTGGGTGGAGCGCCCGAATCGAGCCCGAGCGCGAACTGCCAGTCGGCGTACTCGAAAACGTTGGCGAGCTGAATGTAGAAGGGAGCCTGCCTTGGCCAGAGCGGCGCGACG
>JBGTEZ010000125.1:0-4860 GCA_041747535.1 Gemmatimonadaceae bacterium | reverse complement strand
CGCGCCATTCGCTCGCGGAAGTTTCTGTTTCGGCCACCGTGGCCGCGATCGCCATCCATGACCCGATCGGCGGTGAATCCGAGCGCACCCCCGGCGAGGAATGCACCGAGCAGAAACATCACTGCATAACCCTTCGAACGTTCCATCAGAGCCTCAGTGTGAGAGCACGTAGCGGAAAGTAGCTTCGCGCTGCGACGATCCGTCGCGAGGCGCAGTGACGACGTGGACTGCTCCGGGGAGCTCCTCCACTACTGTCGGTGCGGTGACCTCTTCGTAGGTGGTCCGCAGCTCGGCGTCGTCGTCGCGCGAGAGGAACAATCCAGCCGCGATGAAGAGAAGTGCTGCCGCGGCGAGACCGGGAGCGGCCCACTTTTCGAGAACCGACCAGAGGCTCGACTGGAGCCGAACGACACCCATCCGGTGGGCGGCGATCAGCGACATGACTCGTGACTCGAGCCCGTCCCAGTACGCGCCGTCCGCGGGGGCCGCGTAAAGCTCGCGCATGAGCGGCACGAGCCGTTCGTCCCCTTCGTCAGTGAGCCGCAAATCCTTGCGATCGTCCATTGGTCTATCCCCTCAGATTTTCGAGCAGGCCCCGCAAACGCTGCCGCGCGTGGTGCAGATCCGACCGCGCAGTCCCGCCTGGGATACCGAGCATCTCACCGATTTCCGCGTGAGTGAAGCCCTCCACATCGTGAAGGACGATCACGGCGCGGGAACGCTCCGGCAGCTTCGCCAGCGCGTCCTGCAACCTCGCCCTGAGCTCGGCGTCCTCCGCCGGATCCCGGAACGGACTCGGCATCGCATCCGACAGCTCTTCCGCGTTCCGAACCTTTTTCCGCCGCGCCAGGTCGAGCGCGGCATTCGCAATTATACGATTGAGCCACGCACCGAAAGGCTTGCCGGGATCGAACGTAGCCATCGCCTGAAAGGCGCGGAGAAATCCTTCCTGGACCGCGTCCTCGGCGTCTTCGTGCGTAAGCACGATCGAGCGGGCCACCGAGTACGCCCTCCGCTGGTGCATTCGGACAAGTCCAGCGAACCCGCGGGAGTCGCCCTCGAGTGCCAGACCGACGAGCTCTCTTTCATCAGGATTACGTGCGGCGTCGGTCAACTGTTGAGGGCTCCACGGAGGTCGGATGCTCCGTCCGCCTGCGGGAACGCGGAGTCGGACTGGGCGATCGCCTGAAGGTAGAACTCGGTAAGCTCCCTGAGAACCACCGCGCTGCTTTTTCCCGCCGCCGCGCCAGATCCGCCCGCACCTTGCCAGAGCGCGCTCTGGACCGCGAGCGCGGCCAGCATTCGGGCCGCGACCAGCGGGTCGATGTCGCGAAATTCACCCGTGGCCGTGCCGCGCCGGATCGGCCAGGCCAGCTCCTCCACGAACCGCGACACGACGTGCTCGGCGTAGAGCTCGGCCAGATCCGGGAATTGCCACTGCTCGGCGGCGACGAGCCGGCTCAACGTGAGCCCCGACTCGGAGGTGAGAAAATGCCACTGGCGGGAGAGGGTGTCACGGAGCTGGCGGCTTGCTGTTCCTGACGGCTGGGCGGCCGGCTCTGTCGGCGCTGCGGGCAACGCGTGCCGGATGGTCTGCCTGAACAGGTCCTCCTTGCTCGCGAAGTAGAGGTAGATCGTTCCTTTGGAGACCCCGGCCCGGCTGGCGACCTGATCGAGCGTCGCGTCGGTGACTCCGGCCTCGCCGAAGACCAGGAGGGCTGCCTTAAGGATTTGGCTGGGGCGGTCGGCGGGTTGTCGGCGCCACTTGGGGCTTCTTTTCCGGATGACCACTCCTATTAACTGACCAGTCAGTCAGTTAATATGGCCCTTTTTCCAGCCCGTCGCAACTGGGGCACTACGGGTGCGCGCCAGCCGCTTCCTTTCCGCGGAAATGAGCGTTCGTCATCATCACGATCGCGGTCATCAAAAGGAAAATCGTTACCGCGCCGAGGATGAGACCCGTCAGCGCGGGGGCAAGGTCAGTCTTCTTCTTCTGAGTAGTCGCCATGCTACTTCCCCTCCGCTTCGGCCGACACTCTCACCTTCGAGATGGTGTCGTTCTGATTGATCTTCGGTACGACGTCGAGCCCCTCGACCACTTTTCCGAAGACGGTGTGAACGCCGTTCAGGTGGCGGGTGTTCTGCTCGCTCAGCACGATGAAGAACTGGCTGCCACCGGTATTCTTGCCGGCATGGGCCATCGAAAGCGCGCCGACCTGGTGCTTGTTCGGGTTGCCGTTCGTCTCGCAGTCGATTTTCCATCCAGGGCCTCCCGTGCCGACCGGACCCTTCGCGTGCTCACCGCCCTTCGAGTACGGATCGCCGCCCTGGACCATGAAATCCTTGATCACCCGATGAAACTTGGTGCCGTCGTAGAAGCTCGAGTTGGCGAGCTTCTCGAAGTTGGCGACGGTCTTGGGCGCGTCTTTCTCGTATAGCTCCGCTTTCATCGTGCCGCGGTTCGTTTCTATCGTTGCGATTTTTGTCATTGTCGAATGATGGCGCGGACAATTGGAAGAAGTCAACGCTCGGAAGGGGGAGATGGGAGAGCAATCGTCACCGCGCCAACCCCCGATTCAATCCGTACTCAGCAACGTGCTAGCGACCAGGCGCCCAGCCAACCGGCTTCCCCCGGTTCTGCGCATCGAGCCACGCCTTGAGCGGCGCGAAGTAGTCGAGCAGCGCGGTGCCATCCATCCTCCGCTCGCCTGTCGTCTCATACAGGATCTCGGGCCACGGCCTGCTCTGACCCGCCTCGAGCATCTTCGCGAGCTTGGCTCCCGCCGCCTTGCTGCCGTAGATCGAGCAGCGGTGCAACGGGCCGGTGAATCCCGCCTCGCGGCATAGCGCCCGGTGGAACTGGAACTGCAGCACGCGCGCGAGGAAGTAGCGCGTGTAAGGCGTGTTGCCCGGCACGTGGAACTTGGCGCCCGGATCGAAGTCGGTTGCCGCGCGCGCCATCGGGGCCGACACGCCCTGATACCGGTTGCGCAACGCCCACCACGAGGTGTTGTAATCGGCCGGCTTCGTCTCGCCGGAAAAGATCTTCCACCGCCATTGGTCGATCAGCAGCCCGAACGGCAGAAATGCGACCTTGTCCATCGCCTGCGCCAGGAGCAGCGCGGTGTCGGCTCCGGTGCCCGGAACCTGGTCGAGCAGTCCCACCTGCTTCAGGTACTCCGGCGTGATCGAGAGCGCGATCGCATCGCCGATCGCTTCGTGAAAGCCATCATTCGCGCCGTTCTTGAACAGGAAAGGCTGATTCTTGTAAGCGCGCTGGTAATAGTTGTGGCCAAGCTCGTGGTGTACGGTCACGAAATCATCGCCGGTCACCTCGATGCACATCTTGATGCGGATGTCGTCGAGGTTGTCGATGTCCCACGCGCTCGCGTGACATACGACCTCGCGATCGGCCGGCTTGGTGAACAGCGACCTTGTCCAGAAAGTCGCCGGCAGTGGCGCGAACCCCAGCGAGCTGAAGAAGCCTTCACCGTAACGTGCCATCCCCCTGGCGTCAGTTTTCCGGGCTTGGAGCAGCTTCGTCAGATCGAACTGGGGCGTCGCCGCGCGCGGCGCGACCAGCTCGTAGATATTCGCCCACTCCTGCGCCCACATGTTGCCGAGGAGGTGCGCGGGGATCATCCCATTCGGGGGCACGACACCGGGTCCGTATTTCTCGACCAGCCTCGCGCGCACGTAAGCGTGGAGTGACAGATAGAGCGGCTGGACCTGCTGCCAGATGCGTTCGACCTCCCTGGCGAACTCGTCGGGTGGCATGTCGTAGCCGGACCGCCACATCGCTCCCGCATCCGCGAAGCCGAGCTCACGCGCGCCCTTGTTCGACAGCTCGGCGAATCGCACGTACCGGTCTTTCATCGGCGCGCCCACCCGGTGCCAACCCTGCCAGGCATCGAGCAGCTCGGCGGGGTCGCGGCTATCCGCCAGAATGCGGCTCAATGCCGTGATCTGAAGGCATTCCTGTTCCGATGGCTTCGTCTTCGACGGACGACAGTACGCGCCCTTGCCGTAATCGGCGGTGAGCCCGACGCTGATGCGCGTCAGCTCGGCCGCCTCGGTGGGATTTCCCGGAGGCGGCGCGGCCAGCGACAGCCGCAGGAGATTGAATTTCCGCCGGACATCAGCCGGCAGCTGAACGCGATCGAACCGGCGGGCGTCGAGCGCGAATTTCTGCGTTGCGATCGCGTATGCCGCCTGGGCCTCCGCGGTCAGCTCCTCGGTGTCGTCAGTGATGAAGTTGTTGGCGACCCAGTCGGCGCGGTTCACCTTCACGCTCAAATCCGCCAGCTCCTTCTCGGCGTTCGCGATGAAGCGCTGCGCCTCAGCAGCGGTCGGCCGCCCGCCGGCCCGAACAGGAGGCTGCTGCTGGGCGCCGGCTGATGCGGCAGCTAGAACGAGACTGGCAACGCAGGCGAGGTGGCGCGTGAAGTGGATCATTTGGGTACCGGACGTTTGGGAGACCAGCTGAAAGGGCAAAGGTCGAACCAGTCGGACTTATACCCTGCTCGAGGGACAGATATCCGCGAGCACGCACGCTTCGCAGTGTGGGACGCGCGCGTGACATACCCGTCTTCCGTGAAAGATGAGAAGGTGGGCCAGGAGCGTCCATTCCTCACGCGGAAAGAGCAGCATCAGGTCGCGCTCGATCTTCACGGGATCGGTTTCCTCGGTGAGACCGAGCCGGGCGCTGACACGAGCGACGTGGGTATCGACGACGACGCCTTCGTCTCGCCGGAAGGCGTTGCCAAGAACGACGTTAGCGGTCTTGCGGCCGACGCCGGGCAGCTTGACCAGCGCAGCCATCGAGTCCGGAACTTCCCCCTCGTGCCGCTCGACCAGCGC
>JBGTEZ010000124.1:0-1665 GCA_041747535.1 Gemmatimonadaceae bacterium | reverse complement strand
GCTCGTCGTCGGCTGCGCGTACATGGTCGAGTGGTTCGTCGCGTGGTACAGCGGGAACCAGGTCGAGAAGGATTTCTTCGCCAACCGCATCTGGGGCCAGTGGTGGTGGGCATCGGTGATTCTCTACACCTGCAACATGGTACTGCCGCTGTCTCTCTTCTGGCAGAAGATGCGGCGCAACCCGACGTGGCTGTTCATTCTCTCGTTCTTCATCAACATCGGGATGTGGTTCGAGCGCTTCGTCATCGTGATACCGTCGCTCTCGCACGAGTTCGAGCCGTGGCAGTGGACGAGCTATCGTCCGACCTGGGTCGATTACGCGATTCTCGCCGGGAGCTTCGGCTGGTTCTCGATGTGGTTCCTGCTCTTCATCAAGCAGCTGCCGGTGATCGCCATCGCTGAAGTGAAGGAGATCATTCCGCCCAGGCTCAGGCGAGCGCACCAGCACGGCATCACTCCGTCGGGCCGGCACCTCGATTACGAGCCGGATACACCTGGAGAATTCTCCTGATGCGCGGCGTACTCGGTGCATTTCGCGAGCTCGACGCGGCGGTGGATGCGATCGAAGCGCTTAAGAAGGACAAGCTCGGCGACATCCGCGTGTTCTCGCCGACGCCGCGCCACGAGCTCGAGCACGCGATCGACGCGCCGCCGAGTCCGGTGAGGCGCTACACGCTGATAGGCGGACTGGCCGGACTGACTTTCGGATACTGGATCGCGATCTGGGCCTCCGACTACTGGCCGCTCGTCGTCGGCGGAAAAGCAGTCGCTTCGTGGGTGCCGTACACGATCTTCGGCTTCGAGGTGATGGTGCTCGTCGGCGCGCTGTCGACGGTGGCGGGACTGCTGATCACATCGCGTGTTCCCCGGTTGACGATGATGGTCGGGTACGATCCACGATTCTCGCACGGCGACTACGGCGTGTGGGTCGAGTGCACTCCCGAGAAGGCTGCGGACGCGGAGAACGTGATGCGGACGGCCGGGGCGGTGGAGGTGCGACGTGAGCGTTAGATCGCGCCCCCGTGTGCCGAAGCAGTTGTCCGGCATCAAGCGATACTCGCTGGCGGTGCTGCTGTTGTCGCTCACCGCGTGCGAGTGGTTCACCGACTTCAAGCGTCAGCCTTCCATCTGGACCTGGGAAGCCGTCAAGGATACGACGACTCCTTCTCGCGGAAATCCGCAGGGCTCGGTGCCGACGACCGGCATGGCGGTGGCGGGCTACCAGGTTTCGTATGGCGCATTCCCCGCGACGATCGATTCGATGGCCGGCATCGCCAATCCCGTTCCGGCTGCCGACTCATCGATCGCGAACGGGCGGATGTACTACCAGATCAACTGCGCGGTCTGTCACGGCGATGCCGGTGCCGGTGATGGTCCGGCAACGAGGTATGGAATGCCGGGAATCAGCATCGTCACCGACATGACCAAGGGGCGAACGGATGGATACATCTTCGGCATGATCAGAAACGGTCGCGGGCTGATGCCGCCGTACAACCGGATCGAGGAGCTCGACCGGTGGGACGTCGTGAACTACGTGCGCGGTTTGCAGGGGGCGGGCGGACGGACCGTTGCGATCGGACCTCTCGCCGCGCCTGGCGTGACCGGGGACAAGCTGCCGGGGCCGTCGCGGATGGGACCGACCAAGCCGGCGCCGTTTACTTCGCC
>JBGTEZ010000123.1:0-3138 GCA_041747535.1 Gemmatimonadaceae bacterium | reverse complement strand
CTGCTCGACCCAGCTCGTGACGGCGGCGCGCGGAACCGCCGACGCCAACGACGCCATCGCCAAGACCGCCGCCGAGGGTTTCGCGCGCGGCACCGTGATATTCCTCGACATCGAGCGCATGGACATCATGCCTCGCGCGATGCGCGACTACTACAACGCGTGGACGGCGAGAGTGCTCGAGGACGGACGCTTCCGCCCCGCTTACTACGCCCACAGCCACAACGCCAACGCGATTTATCGCGACGTGAAGCAGATCCTCGCCGGCGCCGGAGTCTCGGAGGATCCGCCGTTCTGGATCGCCAGCGCCCGCGGGTTCGCCGAGGACAAGGACCCGACCGAAGTCGGGCATCCCTTCGCGAAGGTGTGGCAGGGAGTTCTCGACATCGTCGAGACCCACAACGGAGTCAGGCTGCCGATCGACATCAACGTCGCACACCTCCCGTCGCCCTCGCAGGATTACCCGGCGGCGGAGTAGCGCACGCTACTTCTCCCGCATGATGAAGTCCTCGCGCTTGGGCGGCCTGAACACGAGATCGACGGCGAGCCAGGTTGTCTTGGCGAACGGATAGCACAGCACCGCACCGAGAATCGACAGCGCGACACCGCCATACTGCAGCGCCATCCACGGCGGGTTTGGGCGGGTGATCAGCACCACGACGACGAATCCGACCGCGAGCAGCATCTCTACCGCGATCAGGTTGAGCATGTACCCGCCGAGGAAGTAGTCCGGCTCTCCACGCTCGAGCAGCAGGCCACAGGCTGGACAGCGCTCTTTCGTCTCGAGGAATCCCTTGAAGAGGGACCTTCCGCCGCAGGCGGGACAGCGCAGCGACAGCGCTCTCCCGAGGAGGACCCAGGCAGATCGACGGGAGATGTCCGGGTGGCCGCTCATGCGACGCCGTCGTTCAATAATTTCAGCAATGGAGTCCGGACCTTCGTATTTCTGATGGCCTGAAGATAGCCTGTCTGGAACTCATTCAGCGGCGGCCGATATTATATAGGCAGTTCACGGACGTTCCGTATTGCGCAGAGCCGAGCTGGAATCAATGATGACTTCGTCCTCATTCAACCGTCCGCGCGGGGCAATTTATCCAGCCCCGATCAGGACGACCTTCACCGAGCTTGCGACGGCATTCCTGCTGTGCGCCGGGCTCGATGTCGTCGCCCCCGCTGCCGCCAACGCGCAGACGGTCAGTCAGGCGTTCATCAACCTTTTTTCGGGCGCGAAGCTGTGGGTCGATCCGGCTTCTTCCGCGCGGCGCCAGGCCGATGCTTGGCGTCGATCGCGCCCTCGTGACGCCGAGCTGATGGACCGCATCGCTTCCCAGCCGGTGGCGAAGTGGGTCGGCGGATGGAACGTCGACATCGCGCGCGATGTCTCGACATCCGTCTCGCGCATCACCGGTGCGAGGGCTCTCCCGGTGTTCGTCGCGTACAATATTCCCGGCCGCGACTGCGGCATGTATTCAGGCGGCGGCGCCAGAGGAAACGGCGCCTACAAGCGGTGGATTCGGGATTTCGCCAAAGGGCTTGGCGGACGGCGCTCAGTGGTCATCCTCGAGCCCGACGGTCTCGCCGGCATGGGCTGTCTCAACGCGAAGCAGCAGCAGGAGAGGGTGGACCTGATCCACGACGCCGTGCGCGTGCTGAAGGCGCAGGGTGCGGCGGTATACATCGATGCGGGCAACGCGCGGTGGGTGAATGCGGCGGACATGGCAAACCGGCTTCAGCGAGCGGGGATCGCGGACGCCGATGGCTTCGCGCTCAACATTGCGAACTTTCTCGGCAACTCGATAACCATCGCCTACGGGACAGATATCTCGAGACGCGTTGGCGGCAAGCATTTCATCATCGACACCAGCAGGAACGGAATGGACGCCTCCTCGACCGCGAACTGGTGCAACCCGTCGGGACAGCGAATTGGCGCGGCCCCAACGACGCGTACGGGCCACCACCTTGTCGACGCCTTTCTCTGGGTGAAAGCGCCGGGCGAATCAGACGGCGGCTGCGCCGGCGGTCCCGGCGCCGGGAAATGGTGGGCCGAGTATGCGCTCGGCCTCGCCGGCGGGAGCTGGGACCGCTTCGTAAGCAGAAGGTAGGAGTGAAGCCCCCGGGTCGGGGGCTTCATTGGGGGCCTGGAATTGCCGTCAATTCCCGCCGCCACCCGGCCCCGCGCGGATCCTCAACCCTTTCCTGCCGCCGGTTGTCAGAAGGTCGACAATGGAGCTTGCCGCGTACGAGTCCCGGATCCCGGTGAACGACATACAACTGATCACACGGGTGGTTGCGGGTGATGCGACCGCCGAGCGTGAGCTGTATGAGACGTACGTCGATCGCATCTATCGTCTCGCGTTCCGGATGGCAGGTGACGACGAGCTCGCTCGGGACTTCACGCAGGCAACGTTCATTCGCGCGTTCGAAAAGATCGGAAGCTTTCGCGGCGAGTCATCCCTGTCGACCTGGCTGCACTCGATCGGTGTTTCGGTGGCGCTCAACGGGCTGCGCAAGACGAAGCGGCAGAAGAACCGCGAGCTGCCGATCGAAGAAGGGTTGCTGGTAGGCACGACCTCACGCGAGGCAGAGCCGGATCTGAAGGACAGAATGGCGAAGGCAATCGATTCGCTCTCCGACAAATACAGGATGGTTTTTCTGATGCACGACGCAGAGGGTTACACGCACGAAGAGATCAGTGAGACGCTGAGGATCCCGATCGGGACCTCGAAGTCCCACCTCTTTCAGGCACGCGCCAGGCTGCGCGCGGCATTGGCTGATTTCGCACCGGAGTGGACGTCATGAGCGACGAGAAATTCGAAAAGTTCCTGAAGCAGGCGGCGCGCGGATACAACGCGCCCCCGGCGCGGACTCCGCGAGAAGAGATGTGGAATGCCATCGAGGCCAGGCGATCGGCAGGACCGCGCGTGGTTTATGGCGGCGCATCGAATCTTTCCCGCGCCGACGGTAACCGGTTCGGGTCGAAGATCTGGTGGGCGGCCGCGGCTGCCGTCGTCCTCGTTGCGAGCGGCATTGGCATCGGGCGCCTGACGGCACCTGGATCCACGCCCGCGGTCGCAACGGCGCCGCGTCAGACCGTCACACCTTTGGAGCCGGCGCCGTCGAACGATCCTCAGTCAATTGGTG
>JBGTEZ010000122.1:0-7993 GCA_041747535.1 Gemmatimonadaceae bacterium | reverse complement strand
CCCTATCCGTTCGGCATGCTGACGACGATCGTGTCGCTGGAGGCGATCTTCCTCGCGATCTTCGTGCTGATGACTCAGAGCCGGGAGTCGCGAATCGGAGAGCTGAGGGAAGAGCTGACGCTGCAGGTGAACCTGCGCATGGAGGAGGAGATCACCAAGACTCTCCACCTCGTCGCGGGTCTGTATTCACGGCTCAATCTCCAGCTGGCTGAAGACGCCGAGCTGAGGTCGATGCTCGAGCCTCTCGATCCGCGCGCGATCGAGGCCGACCTCGCCGAGCAGATCAACAAGGCAATGCCGCACTTCCGCCTGAAGAGGCGCGGAAAGGTCGCGGCTAAGGCTCCTCCGGCACCATGATTGCCTTTCCTTCCGGGTACTCACGGGAGGAACGATGACGTCACTACGAAGGATCGCGGGACTCGGTGCGGGAGCGATTATCATTGCCGCGACGGGAGCCTGCTCGAGCGGGCTGGGCAGCGTACTCGGCAGCGTGCTTGGGGGCGGAGGCCAGCAACAACAGTCCGGCCAGCTCACGGGGACGATCCGCGCCGTCAACGCCAACAATCAGCAGATCACGATTCAGCAGTCGAACGGTCAGTCGGTCGCGGTGTCGTACGACAACCAGACTCAGGTCGTCTATCAGAACCAGAGATACTCCGTCAGCTCACTTGAGTACGGCGACCGGGTAACGGCATCGGTACGGCAGGCGCAGAACGGCTACTACACCGATTACGTCCAGGTCGATCAGTCGGTGTCGACGACCGGAACCGGGTCGTCCGGCAGCGTGCAGTCCTTCCAGGGCAACGTGAGACAGGTCGATTCGCGGAACGGATTGTTCACCGTCGAAAGCGGAAACGGCGTGCTGACGGTGTCGCTGCCCTACAATCCGCGGAGCGCGGATGTCGACCGGTTCCAGCGGCTGCGGCAGGGGGAGTACGTCCGCTTCTACGGAGTATTCCTGAATAATTCGCGCGTTGAGCTGAGGCAGTTCTACTAGGAGCAGGTCATTCCCACGCGGGAAGGTTACTAACGGTCCCGTAACTGAACGTGTGATCAGCTGTCAGCGTCAAGCTGGCAGCTGACGGCTTCACTACGTCGTGACAGCGCATGCTGCGCTTCGGGTAAGACCGAGAGTGTCCAACAAGGGGCGCGCGTCGAACTGTCGGAGTGGTAGGCAGCTGAAAGCTGTCAACTGCAAAGCTGCCAGCTGAAAACGTGTTCAGTTGCCGTTGTAGCGCCGTTACCGACCGATCAGCTGTCTCAGCACGTAGGGGAGAATGCCGCCATGGCGGTAGTAGCTCATCTCCTCCGGAGTGTCGATCCGCGAGATCGCCTGAAAGGATTTCTCGGAGCCATCGGCCGAGCGAGCCCGAACCGTCACCGGCGCTCGCGGCTTCATCGTGTCGGACATCCCGTCAATGTCGAACGTCTCGAAGCCCGTAAGGCCGAGCGTGACGCGAGTATCTCCCGGCCTGAACTCGAGCGGGAGCACCCCCATTCCGACGAGGTTCGAGCGGTGGATCCGCTCGAAGGATTCAGCGATCACCGCTCGCACGCCGAGTAGCAGCGTTCCCTTGGCGGCCCAGTCGCGCGATGAGCCGGTGCCGTATTCCTTGCCCGCGATGATCACGAGCGGAACTCCCTTCGCCTGATACTCCATCGCGGCGTCGTAGATCGTCGCTGGTTTCTCGCCCGGCACTGTGCTCGTCCACCCGCCCTCGGTCCCTGGCGCCAGCTCGTTGCGCAGCCGGATGTTGGCGAAAGTGCCGCGCATCATCACTTCGTGATTGCCGCGTCGTGCTCCGTAGGAGTTGAAGTCAGCCGTCGTCACTCCCTGCGCGATCAGCCATTTACCCGCCGGGCTCGCGGCGGGAATGGATCCGGCCGGGGAGATGTGATCCGTAGTGATCGAATCGCCGAACATTCCCAGCAGGCGGGCATTATTGATCGGACGCACTCCCGGTGGCGTGACCGTCATCCCGTCAAAGAAGGGCGGATTCTTTACGTAGGTCGATTTCTCGTCCCACGAATAAAGGTCGCCCTCCGGCACGGGAAGTCCACGCCAGTTCGCGTCGCCGTGAAAGACGTCGGCATACTGGGTCTTGAACATCTCCGCTTTCACGGAACGCAGAATCTCGTCTTCGACTTCCTTCGGCGCCGGCCAGATGTCGCGCAGAAAAACCGGACCCGTGCTGCCGATCCCGATCGGCTCCGTGTTGAAGTCGATATCCATCCGCCCTGCCAGGGCGTAGGCGACGACGAGGGGCGGAGACGCGAGGTAGTTGAACCGGGTGAGCGGATTGATCCTTCCCTCGAAGTTCCGGTTCCCCGACAGCACCGCTGCGACGACGAGCTTGTTGGCTTCGATCGCTTCGCCGATTGCCTGCGGGAGCGGACCCGAGTTGCCAATGCAGGTCGTGCAGCCGAAGCCGACGACGTTGAAGCGCAGCTTCTGCAGCGCTTCCATCACGCCCGCGGCGCGAAAGTATTCCGTGACCACTTTCGATCCCGGAGCCAGGCTCGTTTTGACCCACGGCTTGGTCATCAGGCCCTTGTCCACCGCGTTTCTGGCCAGCAGTCCCGCTGCCAGCATCACACTCGGATTCGATGTGTTGGTGCAGCTCGTGATTGCGGCGATCACGACGGAGCCGTGGCGGATGGAAAACTTCTCGCCATTCATTTCGACGGCGACACTGGAGTTCTGCCCCGCCTGCTCGTCGGGATTGGTCGCGACAACGGATGGGGAGAGCTGCGGCGAAGCCGCGACGCTCATCGCCTGCCTGGCTGCCGCGACGGCGGCGACGGTGCCGGTGCGCTCGAGGTCGGCCATCAGAGCGTCCTTGAACATCTGCTTCGCCAGCTTGAGCGGAACCCTGTCCTGTGGCCGCTTCGGTCCGGCCAGACTCGGCTCCACCGACCGCAGGTCGAGCTCGATGGTGTCGGTGAACACCGGATCGGGCGTGCTGTCGGTGCGAAAAAGTCCCTGCGCCTTGCAGTAGGCTTCGACGAGTTGTACCTGATCCTCCTCGCGACCCGTGAAGCGCAGGTACTTGATCGTCTCCGCGTCCACCGGGAAGAATCCCATCGTCGCGCCGTATTCCGGGGCCATGTTTCCGATCGTTGCCCGGTCGGCGAGCGAGAGGCTGGAGAGTCCGACGCCGAAGAATTCCACGAACTTCCCGACGACCTTCTTCTTGCGCAGCATCTCGGTGACGGTGAGCACGAGGTCCGTTGCCGTCGCGCCCGGCGGAAGGCTGCCGTACAGCTTGAACCCGACCACCTGGGGAACGAGCATCGACACCGGCTGGCCGAGCATCGCGGCTTCGGCCTCGATGCCACCGACTCCCCAGCCCAGGACACCCAGGCCGTTGATCATGGTGGTGTGGGAATCGGTGCCGACGAGCGAATCCGGATAGGCGAACGTGTCGCCGCCTTCGGTGCGCGTAAAGACTGTCTGCGCCAGATACTCCAGATTTATCTGGTGCACGATGCCGGTGTCGGGCGGGACGACGCGGAAGTTGCTCAGCGCCTTTTGTCCCCAGCGGAGGAACGCGTAGCGCTCCTGGTTCCGGTGGTGCTCGAGGTCGGCGTTGATCAGAAACGCGGCCTCCGACCCATACTCGTCCACCTGTACCGAGTGGTCGATCACGAGGTCGACCGGCTGCAGGGGGTTGATCAGGCTCGGATCGCCACCGAGACGCGCCAGAGCATCCCGCATCGCGGCGAGATCCACCACCGCCGGCACGCCGGTAAAGTCCTGGAGCAGGACGCGGGCGGTGCGAAAGGCGATCTCCTTCTCGACCGTTCCCCGCACGTTCCACGTCGCGAGCGCCCGGATGTCGTCGGGCTTCACGAACCTGCCGTCTTCGCTGCGCAGCAGATTCTCGAGGAGAATCTTGAGGCTGAAGGGAAGCCGCTCGGCATTTCCGTCGGCCAGGCTTCGGAGCGAGTCGAGCCGGAAGATGGTGTATTTGCGGCCGGCAACGTCCAGCGTCGCGCGGCTGCTGAAGGAATTCGGGTGTGCTGTCATCGCTCTCTCAATCTAACCGAATCGTGTTAACGCGTCGCTTCGGTGGTCGGCTCGCTGGTCGGATCCACGGTGGTTCCACCACCACGTCTGCTCGCCGTCTCGAGGCGCGTCACCTCGATCGCGTACGTCGGGCAGTGGTGAACGAAATCACCGTCCGCGGGCGACCAGTCGACGGTCGGCGTCAATGGATAGGCCTTCCGCCTTCCATCCATCGCCATCAGGCCGGGGGCGAGGGCAACGCACAGCTCGCACCCGATGCACTTGTCCGGATCGACGACGATCTCCATCGAGCGGCGCGGATAAACGCCGCTTCCCTCCATGCACTCCTGGAAATTCGAAAGGGCTTCCATCGCCGCGGTGTAGCCCGCCTCGATCACCTCGTCGGTGTGCGAGAAGCTGAACCAGCCGATGTGCGAGACCTTGGGGCGAATCAGGATCATCGGGGGCTTGTTCCAGGCTGCGAATGGCGCCAGCTGAAGGGCATGCATCATCGTCGTGGCGGCGCGCATGTAGATCGACGTGAAGCCGTGGACCGCGATGTCGTTCTCGGGGACGACATCGCTCGAGCCGGTGTCGACGGCGAGCACGATATCCATCCCGAGGCTCGCGACGGCTACCGGGAGGTTGTCTATCACACCGCCGTCCACGCAGTGCCGGCGGTCGATCACACCCGGCGGAAAGAACCCGGGCAGCGCGCACGAAGCGTACACGGCGTCGGCGACGCTCGCGTCGCGCAGACCGTGCAGTCCCCACACCAGCTGCGTCCCGCGCTGGATGTCGACCGTGTTCACGAGCACACGCTTCTTGAGCTCGCGAAAACTCTTTTTGGGAACGACGCTCTCCACCACCGCGCGAAGCGGTGCTTCGAGATAGATGGAAGGCGATCTCGTCCGCTCGAGCAGCATCCCGAGGCGATTGATCCGGAAGAGATCGCGCCGCTGGAGCTTGCGCGCTCGCTCCTCCATCTCGGTCACCGGCATGCCCCCGCCGTACGCCGCCGCAATGAGAGCTCCGATGCTCGTCCCGGCGACGACGGTAGGATCGATCTTCAGCTCCTGGAGCGCCTTGATCACGCCAATGTGGGCGAATCCCTTGAGCCCGCCGCCGCCGAGGACCAGCGCGATCTTGGCGCGGGCGCGACGAAGCTTCGGTACGGGAGTACGCTTCTTGGAAACGCTGGTGGGTGTCTTGCGGCTCATGCTCCGGTCATCTCAAAGTGACTATAATGTACTGACATGGCTAACACCCGCCTGCTGCAGGATTTCCGCGAAGAGTTCCCCATCCTCGCGAAAACGACCTACCTGGTTTCGAATTCGCTGGGCCCGATGCCGCGCTCCGTTCCGGACAAGCTCGCCGAATACGCGCGCGACTGGGGAGATCTCGGGGTCAAGGCGTGGAATCGCGGATGGTGGGAGCTTCCCGTCAATGTCGGCAACGAGATCGCGCCGCTCATCAACGCGGACAAAGGCGAGATCGTGATGATGCCGAACGTCACCATCGCTCAGACGGCCGTCCTCTCCGCCATCGACTTCCCCAGGGGTCGGGACACGGTGGTGATGACCGACCTCGACTTTCCGTCCGTTCGCTACGCCTATGATGAGATGGCGCGGCGGCTCGGAGCGAGAGTCGTGGTCGTCAAGTCGGACGATGGGCTGACGATCGATCTCGAGAGCCTGTTGGCGGCGATCGATGAGAGGACGCGCCTCGTCGCGGTGTCGCACGTGCTCTTCAAGAGCGCTTTCCTGATGGACGCCGACGCAATTTGCGATCGCGCGCACGAGATGGGTGCGCTGGTGTCGCTCGACTCGTTTCACGGCGTCGGCATCATTCCGATCGACGTGAAACGAAGCAAGGTCGACTTCCTTACCGGCGGCGTTCTCAAGTGGCTGTGCGGCGGTCCGGGCGCCTGCTTCCTCTATGCAGGCCCCAGCGTGCGCGACGAGCTCAAGCCGGCGCTGACGGGCTGGCAGGCGCACTCGAGGCCGTTCGCGTTCGAGGATACGATGGAGTACACCACCGGGCCTTTCCGCTGGCTGAACGGGACGCCGGTGATCCCGGCTCTCTATGCCGCCGCCGAAGGACCGAAGCTGCTGCGGAGAGCGGGAATCGGTCTCATTCGAGCGCGAAGCACGGCGTTGACGTCGCGTATCATCGAGCTCGCCGACGAGCATGGGTTCGCGGTGAAAGCGCCGCGCGATCAGGCGCGGCGCGGCGGAACCGTGGCGCTGGATATCCCGCACGGATACGAAGTGACGCAGGATCTTCTGTCCCAGGACGTGCTGGTCGACTATCGCGTCGGCGCGGGCATTAGGATTGCCCCTCACTTCTTCACGCTGGACGAGGAAGTCGAAGCGGCTGTTTCCGCTATCGCAAGGTCCATCGAGAGCGGAAGCTGGGAGCGTTTCTCGGAAACGACGGCGGTGGTCACCTGAACAGCCACCGGCGGGATGTTACTCCCTTGAACATCGTAGTGTCTAAAGAGTACAATAGACTTATACTCGACTCCTCGGAGGGTGCGTCGTCATGCCAACACCTTTTTTGAGTTCTGAAGAGTACGACGAGAGAGCGCATCAGCTGTACAATGAAGGTCAGTATGACGAAGCTCTGGACGTACTCAAGGAAGGACTCGGCCTCTACCCGAATTCGGTAGAGCTCCATATTGGGGTTGGCTACGCCTACCACGCGCGTGAAGAGTACGCGTGGGCGCGGCGAAGCTTCGAGGAAGCGCTCGTCCTCGATCCCGACCACGAGGACGCGCTGGCAGGCTTGGGTGAGACGCTTCTCAAATTCGGCCAGCAGGCGCGTGCGATCAAAAGCTTCCAGCACACCCTGGAGCTCGGGTATCAGGACGACGTCGAGCTGATGCTGCAGATCGGCCGCGCACTTTTCCGCGAAGGCCTGATCGAGGAGTCGAAGCAGTTCTTCGAGATCGCCGCCCAGCAGACGCCCGACGCCGCGGAAGCCATCTCCTGCATCGGCTACGCCGAGCACCGTCTCGGCAACGACGACTCGGCGATAGCGACGTTGCGCCGCGCGCTACAGATGGATCCGGATCACACCGAGGCGCGCATCTATCTCGGCAACATCTTCTACGATCGCGGCGACTACGAGGCCGCGCTCTATCATCTCGACCGCTCCACTCCCGAGGACCACTGGGACGAGCTGGGCATCTGGAGATTGATCGAGCTGAAGAAGATGATTTACCGATTACGCGACACGGATCCGGAGCTGCGGCCGTGGGAAGACCGCCTGCGCGATCTGTCGGGCGAGCTCGACGACATCGACGAGATGCTCGCCGAGATCGAAGCGAAGGCGATGGACGGCGCGCAAACTGAGGCAAAAGGACAGCTCGAGCTGTTCGGAGCCTTGCTCTCCAGCTTTGCCGATGTAAAATCAACTCCCGAGTCGCACCGGATCACCCTCGGCAACGGCAACACCTTCGAGGGAACATGGGAGGAGATCGTGGAGAAGATGCGCGAAGCGAAGTGCCTCGATGAAAATCCCAAACCGGAGCAGGACGCCGAGAGCTTCATCCGGCGCCGTGCCGACGCAGGGCTGTTGCGCATCCTAAGGTGACGCCCGCGAGCTCGGGCGCTCTCCAAGCCCTCAACGGCGTTCGTCCGGTACTGGCACATTTCGAGACGCCCCGCGGCGCGGAAGACCTCGCCGCGGACATCATCGATCTCTGGACCGGCGTCGAGATCTCGCTCCGCGCGTTCGTCGGTGGGTCAACTCTCGGGGGCCAGCAGCTGATCCGCGCGGCGAGACAGAGCGAGCAGATATCGCTTTCGCAGGCGCATTCCCTGCTCGAGTTCCTGGCCGCGCGGGACCGCGCGAACCGAACCACCTACGTTCCAACGCAGGCCGACGGTGACGCGGCGGTGGAAGGCTTCAGGGCGCTCGAGTCGGCGCTGACCGGAAGCGCCCCTGTTGCGCGGGCGACGCCGACGAGCCCGCTCCAGG
>JBGTEZ010000121.1:0-2588 GCA_041747535.1 Gemmatimonadaceae bacterium | reverse complement strand
TTCCCACCGTCTCCTGCCCACGCGTTGTACTCCTGACCCCGCGCCCCTTCTCTGCTCATCATGTTCGGATACGTGCGGCGCTCGCCGGTATCGTGAATCGGCTCGTGGACGTCGAGCATGATCTTATACTTGGCCGCCGTCTCGATCACCTTCCGGTAGTGGTTGACCATGAACTGCGAATGGTGCGAATGTCCTTCCGCCGTAGTGTCGGTCACATAGCCGGACTTGATCGCATCTATTCCGAGCGACTGATAGAAAGCGAACGCCTCCTCCATCTGCTTCTCGTAGTTCTGAATTCCGCCCGAAGTCTCGTTGTGCGCGATCAGCTTGACGCCTTTCTCCTTCGCATAGGCAGCGAGACCCCTGATGTCGTAATCCGGGTACGCCTGGGTGAACGAGAACGCGTTCCGGTTCTGGATCCAGTCGCCATCCCACCCGGTGTTCCAGCCCTCGACCAGCACTCCTCCGATCCCGTTAGCCGCCGCGAAATCGATGTAGCGCCTGGTGTTTGCCGTCGTGGCTCCGTGCTTCGGCCCCGAGCTCCAGGTCATCGTGTTGATGTGCATCCCCCACCAGATGCCGACGTACTTCATTGGCTTGACCCAGCTCACATCGCCTAGAACGTTGGGCGGATTCAGATTCAGGCCCAGCACCGACGGCGAGAGGTCCCTCGCCCTGTCGGCGATCTGTATCGTGCGCCATGGCGTCCTGAATGGAGTCCGGCCGCGCACTTTGTCCCCGCCCCCATGAGCGGCGAGCGCGCTCCGCAGCGTCCGGTTCTGGTCCCGTCCGCCGACGAGGTTCATTCGGGCGTAGTCGATCAGGTGTGCTTCGTGAACGACGATGAATGTCCTGCCGTCCGTCGTCTCGGCGGTCAGCGGCGTCTGGATGCTGTCGATCGCGCTCACCGGCGACGAGGCGTACAGCATCTCTGAGCGATCGAGTCGCGGGACGTCGGACGGGATCCACCAGGCCCGCGCGTTGTCGGCGAAGCTGAACTCGGTGAGCTCGTCGGTGATCGTGAACTCACCGAGCGCCGGCTGTGCCGGAAGGTCGTACCTGAACGCGACGCCATCGTTGAACGCCCGGAAGATCACGTCGAACTTGCGGCCCGGTGCCACGGTTTCGACTACCGACACCTTCAGCTCATTGTGGTGATCGCGCACCCGCGCGACCTCTCCCCACGGCTGCGTCCAGGTGTTGTCCACCGTGTTCCGGCTGCTGGTCACCAGCCTCAGGCTATCGCGGAGCGTCCGCGCGCCCCGAAACTGGAAGCCGAGCCGGGACGGAAGCATGATCGAGCGGCCGTCACGCTGGACCGTGTAGTAGAGAAATCCCTCGCGGACATCGACCATCACCACGTTCCGGCCATCGGGAGAAGCGAGCCGGAGCGCCGTTGGGGAGGTTTGGCCGCCCTGGGCACCACCGTAAGCGACCGGTCCGGCCAAGGCGATCGCTATGGCGAGGGAGCGAATTATGCAGCGAATTCCTGTGTGCAGCCTCATATTTCTCCGATGATTGAGTCGTTGGTCCGTTCCCTGGTTCCGCTCAGTCCTGTGATCGGACTCGTACTTGCCTGCGCGCCGGCTCCATCCAGAACGGCTCCTGTCGGCGACGTGGATCCAATGTCGCCGAATCCTGCCCCGGCCACCACTGTAACCGCCGAGGATATCGCGCGTTCCCCGAGCGTCTCGATCGAGGACCAGCTCGCCGCCAAGTACCCGGGAGTCTGGGTCACGCGCTCGTCGGACGGTGGAATCGCCGTACGCATGAGAGGCACGTCCAGCGTCAGCAGCAGCAGCGCACCCTTGTACGTGATCGATGGGATTGCAATTACCCCCGGTGCGAATGGCGCTTTATCCGGGATCTCGCCGTACGACATCGAGTCCATCCAGGTAGTGAGGGATGCCACCGGCACGGCAATGTACGGCGTGCGCGGCGTCAACGGCGTCATCGTCATCAGGACGAAGAAACCACCGGTTCAGTGATCCTAATGGCCGGCTGACGCACCGGCGTCGCCGCTCGCCGCAGTTTCCGCAGTTGGCGCCACGCCGACTCGCGTTCTCATCGACCCCTCCGAAACACCAGCGGCTTATCGTTATTGCGGGTCACGACATAGATCTCGCCCTGCCCGGTCCGAAGCCGCTGAATATCTCTGGCCTGGCCCGGTACGAAGAACCCGCTCTCGCTCGCAGGCATGGGCGCGAACCCGCCTTTCCCGTCCCCGCGGAGCATCAACCCGTACCCGCCGCTCATCCGTCCCATCTCCGGCTTCACGCCGTCGAAGTTGCCGGCGAGCAGGAGATCCGCCTTTCCATCGCGATCGAAGTCGTCGCTCACAATGCCGTACACCGGCGCGAACTGAGCCTCGTGCGGCAGCGGCACCAGCGTGAACGATCCGTCACCGTTGTTTCGCGCCAGCGCCGTCTGGAATGTGTGCGCCGTTCTCACAACGGCATCGGCGAGATCGGCGGGAGGGAAAATATCAGTTATCGACTGCCCGGCGTACTTCTCGTAGGTGGGGTATCTCGCCTTGAGGAACGGAAGTGATTTGATCAGATCGTCGCGCAGCGGCAGCGGGTAGCTCT
>JBGTEZ010000120.1:0-14196 GCA_041747535.1 Gemmatimonadaceae bacterium | reverse complement strand
TGACGGCCGGACTCGCGCTCATCCCGCTGGCGATCGGTGGCGGGGAGCCCGGGAACGAGCTTCAGACTCCAATGGCAATCGTGATTTTGGGCGGACTGCTTTCAGCGACGGCGCTGAACATGGTCGTGCTTCCGGCTCTGTACTGGCTCTTTGGCGACGAGGAGCGTGCGCCCGCCCGCGAGACGTTGGAAGCCAGTGCTGAGATTGGCCCCAGGCGGTAACCGGGGAGCGGGTCGGGTGAATCCGGCGAAGCTACTGACTCAGCGACTACTCAGGGAACTGCAACTGCGGAGGGAACGGGCGGGAGGTGAGAGAGATGCACAGGTAGTAGGTAGCAGGTCACGACCTCACGACTTATCTCCTTCGGGCGGAATAACCCCGTGCGTCATTCCGGTGGTTTTTGCCCAGCAGGGAAAGTCGGGGCGTAGTGACCTACCTACCTTCTACCTATGCTACTCTGGCCTCGTACCCGTTCCCCTCGCAGGCGCAGTCCGCTCAGTTGAAGCTTACGCCTTGGGTACTGCCCGCCCGAGCGTGATCGTGATGTTATCGGTCCCCCCACCTTCGAGCGCGTCCTGAAGCAGCGCCTCGCACGTTTGCTGCGAGGATGTCATCTGCTCGATCCTCTCAGCGATGCGCTCGTCGGAAACGTGCTTGGTCAGTCCATCACTGCAGAGGAGATGGATCGTCGACCACGAATTGGGGAGTCGTTTGACGACCGGTGCGGTTTTCGGGCCACCGATCGAGCTCGTCAACACGTTAGCGAGAGGAGAATTCGCCGTCACGGCTTTCGCGAAAACTCCGCTGTCGAGGAGATCCTGCGCCATCGTCTGGTCGCGCGAGATCTGCACGAGATTGCCCTGTCGGTACTGGTAGTATCGCGAGTCGCCGACCTGAACGAGGTAGCACCACGGCCAGACGCCAATCCATAGAGTGAGCGTCGTCGCCATGCCGGCGGTCTCGGGATCCGTCGAGCCACGCTCCTGCACCGCGCGGTGACACGCGATCGCGCCAGTCTCGAGCGCCTGGGTAATATCGGCGTCGCCGGTGTCGGCACTGTAATAGCACCGAACGCTCTGGGTGATGTACTGGGATACTTCTTCGAGCGCGAGCTGGCTCGCCGCTTCTCCCTTCTTGCCGCCGCCGACGCCGTCCGCCACCATCATCATCAACGCGAGCCGGTCCTCTGCAACTGGGAGCTCGCCGATGTCGGGGAGACTCGATTGTTTCACCTGCAACCGCTGCCGCAGCGAGCCGATTAGAAAGTGATCCTGATTGGACGGGCGGACGAGCCCCTGATGGGTCAAACCGTAGACATCGATCTCGTCGTCGTTCGGCTTGCGGAACATGGGTCAGAGTTAGCGGGTCAGGACTTGGTGTCAATAGTCGGACGGCGAAAACGGCTGCAAAAATCCGTTTGCGGGATACGGTCACATGTTGCGCTCGCTGGAGGGATCGCGGCGCAACAGGGCAAATGCAACTGCGGAGGGGAACGGGTACGAGGTTAGAGTAGCACAGGTGGGAGGTTTGCAGGTCACGACCTCACGATTTATCCCACTCGGGCGCGGTAACTACGCGCGTCGTTCCAGTAGGAGGTTGCGCAGCAGGGAAAGTCGGTGTGTAGTGACCTGCCACTCTTGTACCTGTGCTACTCCTACCTCGTACCCGTTCACCTCCGCAGTTGCTTTCGCCGTTCCCTCCAGCATTGCCGCGAGGACATCATACAATCCGCGACGTGTACCTGAGCATCGCCAAGTAATGACACGCGCTCCCCGCCATGACGAACAGATGCCATATCTCGTGCGACGCCCACGCTCGCTCCTTCTCGTTCCTGATCTTGCTCGGCCACTTCGTCGCGTAGACGACAGCGCCAAGACTATAGAATAGTCCTCCCGCCAGAAGCCATATAAAGAATCCAAGTGGCGCCGCGGCCAGGAGCGGCTTCACGATGAGGACGGCAATCCAGCCCATCCCCAGATAAAGCGCGGTGGAGGTCCAGGTTGGGGCGCTCATCCACACGACTTTTTGCGCGGTACCGATCGCAGCTAGCGCCCACACCGCGGCGAGGAGCGTGAGCCCAAGTCGCTCGGAAAGCATCAGCAGACAAACAGGAGTGTAGCTCCCCGCGATCAGCACGTAGATCATCATGTGGTCGATCCGGCGTACGTGAGCGAGCCCACGCTCGGTGAGATTGTACGAATGGTAAAACGCGCTGACGCTGTACATCGCGACGAGGCTGCCGCCGAAGATCGAGAATGCCACGACTTGGCGCGAGCTCCCGTTGCGGATGGCAATCACGAGCAGGACGACGAGGCCGATCACCGACAGGATCGCCCCGACCGAGTGAGTCAGGGCATTGACGGGCTCGCGCAGGGAGGCGCGAACTCTCATTGAGTCGTTGGACTACACTCGACACACTCGAGCGGTTGACCGAGAAAGCTGCTCCTTCCCTCGGCCGATGTGACCCACGGCCTCAGCTGCCACGGCGGATCGTGACGAACGTGCTGTGCGTGCCCGCATTCCAGGTCCGCAACCCAGTGCTTCTCTTCGTCCTGGTGAAACGCTACGATCCGGCGCGGAATGGCTTGGCGGGAGGAGTTATCTCGTTTCATTGCCCATCATGCTAGCTGACATCGGGGCGGGACGGAACGGGTCGTGGCCGACACGTTCCGTTGGCCCCTTTGTAAGGCATGACCGCGCTGCTCACGCCATGTAGAATTCCCAGGCGATGCGATCCGGATCCTTGAACGCGACGTAATCCTTCCCGAGCGTCTCATCGCGCTTTGCACCCGTGTTTTCGATCCCTGCCGCGGACAGCGCATCGGCGACCCGCTTGAGCTCGGCCGCGTCGGTGCACGCCAGCGCGATGTGGTCCATCCCCAGGCGGTGCGGGTTGAACTTGTCGCCCTTGGGCATCTGCTCCGTCGACCCGCGCAATCCGAACGCGGTTCCGCCCGCGAGGAAGAGCGTGATGTTCTCGGCGTCCATCAAGTGCTTGAAGCCGAGAGTCTCGCAATAGAACTTTTTGGATCGCTCGAGATCGCTGACACGGAGCGAAACGTGGTGGACGCCGGATGTCTTCATGTCGATCGCCATGGCCAGCCTCGATTTTTGGAAGGGGATCAAAATCTGAGTCCGAAAGCTTCAGGAGACAAGCTGGCCGACTGACGCATGCATGCGAAACAATTTGAAAACTGCAACTGCTGAGGGGAACGGGTACGAGGTTGGAGTGGCATAGGTGGGAGGTTTTCAGGTCACTACCTCACGACTTATCCCACTCGGGCGGAGTTAACTTCGCGCGCCGTTCCAGTGGGTGGTTGCGCAGCAGGAAAAGTCGGGGCGTAGTGACCTATTCACCCTGTACCTGTGCCACTCCAACCTCGTACCCGTTCCCCTCCGCAGTTGCAGTTAAGATCGTCGAGTGGCTTATCTGCCCGCCTTCTGGTACGTCCCAATCAGCTCGGTCCGACCAATAACGTGCCCCGTGAGTGCGGCCTCGAGCTGCGCCTTGGTGGGATTGCTCAACCCCGTGAGCACCGTGTCCAAAGCGTACAGCTTGTGAAAGTACCGGTGCCGGCCGATTGGCGGGCACGGGCCGCCGTACGTCTGCTTCTGCCAGTCATTGCTGCCGTGACTCGCCCCCGCCGGCAGCCCGGTCTTGGCCGCATTCTCGGCCAGCGATGTCGTGCCGGCCGGGATGTTGTAAACCAGCCAGTGCACGTAGACCATTTTGGGCGCCGCCGGATCGGGCGCATCGGGATCGTCGACGATGAGAGTGTAGCTCTTGGCGTTGGCCGGCCCGCCCGACCATTGAAGCGGAGGAGACACGTCGGCGCCCTCGCAGGTGTACTTTGATGGAATGGAGCCGCTGGGCGCGAAGGCCGAAGACGTGAGATCGAATGCCATGGCAGGCTGGGTGTTAGTGGTGGCGGTGGTATCGGCAGCGAGCGCTGCGGAATCGCCGGCCGCGCCGTCGGTCTTGGTGCAGCCGCCGAGGGTGAGAGAGAGGATCGCTACCCCGAGAAAAGCGCGCGAAATCATGGGAATCCCCGGAAAGAGTAGGGATCGGGAGAGCACATTGCCTGCCACGCTCGCGCGAGTCAATTTGGAGGGGTCGAATAAATCACGAGGGTAAGCCCATTCTCGTTGCTGGTGCCACCGGTGTTCTGGGATCGGAAGTCGCGCGGCGGCTGCTCGCGCGCGGAGAGAAGGTGAGGGCAATGGTGCGGGCGACATCGAACCGTGCAACCGTTGAGCAGCTCCGGAACACGGGCGCGGCGTGGCGCGCGGGTTCGACTCCGGGCTTCAGCCGGCGTTCGAGCAGTTCCCGATGAAGATGACATCACCGCGCGAATACGTGCGACGCTGGGCGGAAGCAGTCCCGAAATAGCTCCGGCTTCCGAACGTAATCTTACGCCGCCTGAAACCTTTCAATGACCGGAGCGCGATTGGCAACGAACAAGTATCTCGACCCGAATGGCGTTCGACTGAGGGCCGTGGTTTTGCTCGGTACTCTCAAGCGCAAACGAGCCGGCGGGGAGTTCTCGCATACCGAGGTGCTGTGCGATCTCGTGATCGACGACCTGCGCCCGTACAACGTCGACTGCGAGATCGTCCGCCTCGTCGAGTACGACATCAGGCCCGGCATCAAGAGCGATATGGGGAAGGGCGACGAGTGGCCGGGAATTCTGAAGAAGGTTCTCGCCGCCGACATCATCGTGTTCGCGACGCCGATCTGGTGGGGAATGCAGTCGTCGCTGATTCAGCGCGTGATCGAGCGAATGGACGAGCTGAACGAGGAGCTGCTCGAGACCGGCAAATCGGAGCTTGCCAACAAGGTCGGCGCCGTTGTCATCACCGGTGACGAGGATGGCGCACAGCACATAATCGGCAACATTTCGAACTTCCTGATCTGGAATGGCGTCACGCTTCCTCCGGCGTGCACGGTGTCCTTCCTCGGCCGTTACACCCGGGCAACGAGAAAATCACTGCGCAAGAGGCTCGAGGGAGAGAAGTCGGTCGTCGCAACGTCGCGGACCATGACACGAAATCTGGTATTCTTCGCCAGGCTCCTCAGGGAGAACAACATCCCCATGCACGAGACAGGGGCGAGCTAGGACACCTGGTGGCTCCAAAGGGCAGAAGGCGCGGGCTGGTCTGCTCGCTTCTCGACGATCCTGAGATCGCCGTGAGCTAAGTGCTGACGGGAACACCCGCAACCCGCCAGCCGGGTGTCTTCGTTTTTACGGTTCAGGAGGAAACCGCCTCCGCCGCATCGGGCTTCCGCCGCAACGGCAGCGCGATGGCGAAGACGGTGCCCTCCTCGGGATATTCGGCCCATGCGCGTCCGCCCTGAGCTTCGACAATCTCGCGCACGATGCTCAAGCCGAGCCCCGTTCCCCCGATCTCCGTCATGGATTCATGGGCGCGGAAGAAACGCTCGAACAGCTTGTCGCGCTTGTCCACGGGGACGCCGAGCCCGTTGTCACCGACACGGACGATGATCTCGCGCTTGCCCGGCTCCTTCTCCTCGATCGTGCCGCGGATCTCGACCACCCGCTTCGAGCGAGCGGGATCGAGGTACTTGATGGCGTTGGAGAGGTAATTCTTGACGCATAGCTCGATGACGGCCGAGCTGACCTCGATGTTCGGCATCGCCGGGCTGATACACACCTCGATCTTCGCTGCCTGAGCGGCTTCGCGCACCTGACGAACCGCTTCCTTCACCGCCTCGGGGAGCCTCACGTGCCGGTGTTGACGCGAATCCTCGGTCTGCGCCCGCGAGAGCACGACGACGTTCTCGACGGTGTGTCCCATCTCGCGGGCGTTTCTGCCGATGATCTCGAGCAGCTCGGCGCGTCTGGCGGGCGCGAGGTCAGGCACTTCCTCGAGAAGGGTGCTCGCTCCGAGGATTGCGCCAATACGGTTTTTGATCTCGTGCGAGATCACTCGATTGACGCTGCGCAACCTGTCTTCGCGCTCGGCCACCTGCTTGTCGGCGAGGAGGAGGTAGTGCGCCATCGTTGCCTGCTGGATGATCGCCACCGCGCGGTACAACCGTGACCCGCATGCCATCAGCTCGCGTTTCTCGCACGGCTCGGCGATTGTCTCGACAGTGCGGGAGAAGAACGTGAACAGGATCCCGCCGAGGATTTCGTACTCCTTGAGGATTTCGTACGCGTCGAACCCTTGCTGGTGCCGGAGCGCGCCGAGCTCCATTGCCTTGGCGACGACGGGCATGTCGACCCCGACCTCGGCCGCCGGGTTATCGACGTAGTCGGCGACGCCTTCTATGAGGAGTGGCACGTGGTCGAGCAGCTCGTCGGTTGGGAAGACGCGGTTGGGGTCGAGGGAAACGCGATCGCTGATCCGCTCGAGCCATTTCGTCGTCAGCTCACGCTTGGAAGCGCGGAGGTGGCTGGCGAGGACGCCGGCGAGGGGACAGTCCTCGTCAATGCGGGCTGCGGCCGCTGGTCGCTTTTTACGCGTCGCCGATTTTTTCGCGATCTTCGCCACTGTCTTTCAACGTACCGTACCGCACGGTAAGCGCAATCGCGGAATCCCTTAGCGGCCTGTCGCGTAGGGTAACGTCAGATCCGGCCTTAACACGACCGCCTTCCGCAGATAGACATGCGTGTCGAGACGCCGCGGGGCCCGTAGCTCCACGTGCACGAGCGCCCTCAGACAGAGCGGCAACGATCCCGGTACAGGGATCTCCGCCGCGCAGACGAGCGGGACATCGACCCAGCCCATCTCGCGCGCCGCGAGCGCCGGGAATGCCTTCGTGAGATCGGGCGTAAGAGTAAAAAGGACGCTCACGACTTCGTCGATCTCGAGCGAGTTGCGCTCGACGATCTCGCCGAGCAGCTCGTGCGTCGCTTCGGCAATCTGCTCTGGATCGTTTGCGTCGACGGAGATCGCGCCGCGAATCGCATGGTGGCTTCGCCAGAGGCGCGAGTGCTCGGCGACAACGGCGACGAATCTCGTGTGGTTCTCACGAAGGTCCTGGATTGCTTCCGCGAGCACCACGAGTCCGTAGCGCTCGGCGGCGGTCTTGCCGGCGATTGCCGCATGTGTGAGGTCGCCGCGCTCGGCTACTTCACGCGCGGCGCCGGCGGTGTCGAACGATTTGCCGGGCTTGATCCAGGGATGCGCCTCGAAGAACTTCGTGCAGCCCGCCAGTGCAACGGGATGACTGTAGGCGACGCGCAAATCCTGGAGCGCGGCACCTTTGACGGCGAGCAGACAGTGATGCACGGGGACGATCGCCTCGCGCACGGTCCGCATTCCCTTGTACGCGCCGAGTGCGTTCCAACCTTGCTCGACTCTTCCGACGATGGAATTGTCGACCGGGATGACGCACGCGTCGGCTTCGCCCTCCTCGACGGCGCGGAGAGCAGCCGTGAATGTTCTGACCGGAATCCGCTCTACCGGATGTCGCCAGATCTCCGAGATCGCGCCTTCGGCGTAAGCGCCGTGGTCTCCCTGGAACGCGACGCGCGTCACGAGGTCTTTCGAGTTGGGCGGAGTCACGCGTGCGGCGGCGGTGCCGTTCGACGAGGCGGGTTTCAACATCTGGCCACCGTTCGGCCCACCGCAATCGCAACGGGCGCAATCGCGGACATCAATTCCTCGAACATCTCCATTGTGAGTGACTGGTCGCCATCAGAGAGCGCGGCACCGGGATCAGGATGGACCTCCACCATGATGCCATCCGCTCCTGCGGCGATGCTCGCCAGCGCCAGCGGCAGCACCAGCCGCGCTCTTCCCCCGGCGTGACTGGGATCCACGATCACCGGAAGGTGCGTCTCCTCCTTGAGCAGCGGAATGGCGGAGACGTCGAGAGTCGCGCGCGTCGACGTCTCGAAGGTGCGAATGCCGCGCTCACACAGAACGATATCGCTGTTTCCCGCCGCCATCACGTGCTCGGCAGCCATGAGGAGCTCGGTCACGGTTGCCGCGAGGCCGCGCTTGAGCAGCACCGGGCGCCCGCACCTGCCGACCTCGTCGAGCAGGGAGAAGTTCTGCATGTTGCGAGCGCCGACCTGCACCATGTCGGCAGTTCGCGCGACCAGCTCGACCTGCCTGGTATCCATCACTTCCGTCACGATCGGCAGCGCGCTCTCATTCCGCGCCTCGGCGAGGAACTCCAGAGCGGGCTCGCCGAGTCCGCTGAACGAGTACGGCGATGTCCGTGGCTTGAACGCTCCGCCGCGCAGCATGACGGCACCCATGAATCTCACCGCATGGGCGATGCTGACGATCATCTCGGCGCTTTCGACCGAGCACGGGCCCGCGATCACTGCGATCGCTTTCCCGCCGATGCTGACCCCATCGGTCACGCGCACCGGACGGGTCGCTCCAGCTCCGACTGAAGAACCATGTGCGGCAAGGCGATACGGCCGCAGTGATTCGCGGGCGGAAAATCCGCCGGTGAGCTGCGGTCGTACAGTCTTAGTTTGATTCGGCTCGGATACCATCATGCCTGCCCCATGTGAATTGAGAGTGTCGCCTTCACCTTCGCGGCAGCCAATGAAAAAGGCCCCCGCGTTTGCGGAGGCCCTTTGGTCTGTCTGCGAGTTTGAGCTGAAGCTACCGCATGCGTGACCGGGGCCCCCGTCGGTTGTAACCGAAGGTGCCGAAGTAATAGGTCGCGATAAATGTGTTGCTCATGTTGCGTAACGTAGGATGCGGTGCTCGAAAAGTAAACAGCAACCTCCGACTACCGGCCGGGGGCCCTGGGCGTGCCGGCTGTGGGCTACGGGCGTTTCTTGAACCTTTGGGCAGGCAGAGGTATATCCGACATCCTGGCAAGCCCACCCGATTCAGGAGTAAGTATGAGACCAATTCTGGCGGCAGTCTCGATTCTTTTTGCAGCGGCACCCGCATTCGCTCAGTGCAGCGACGCGGACAAGAAAGCGCTGGAAGCGTTCGACCGCTCGTGGGGTGAGGCGACCACCCGGGGTGACCGAGGCGCTCTGCAGGCGGTCATGGCCGACGACTTTCAAGGGTTGGGACCAGCCGCAGCTCAGACGAAGGCGGCGACAATCGACGGGGCGGTTCGAGCCGCCGAGAGAAACCGCGCGAATCCCGCTGAGGCACCGCGGAACGCCTATGACTCCTATTCCATCACCTGCTCTCCGAATACGGCGACGATAACTCATCGCAACATTTCAACGGTGCGCGTCGACGGAAAGGATCAGAGCTTCCATTCGCGCAGCGTTCACGTGCTCGAGAAGCGCGGCGGCCGCTGGCAGGTAGTCGCTAACGCCGGCCACCCCCTCGACGACCAGGGCGTTCTCGCCTACATGGAGCGGGAGTGGAACGACTCCTGGCTTAAGCACGATCCCTCATGGATCGAGCGCAACTACGCTTCCGATGCAAGTGACATCAGCAGTAGCACCGGCGCATTCATGACCAAGTCGCAAGCGGTGGCCGATGCGCGGGGCGACAAGACTGTCCTCAGATCCCTTGATCTGTCCGATCTGAACATTCGGGTCGAGGGAAACACCGCGGTCGTCAACGGCGTCAACCACGTCGTGGGAACCGATGCTCAAGGCAAGCCGATGGATCGGCGCGTGCGGTTCACCGACGTGTTCATCAAGCGCGATGGTCGCTGGCAGGTATGGGCGACGCAGGGGACCGTGATTAAGTAAACTGCAACTTCCGACTACCGGCCGGGGGCCCTTAGCGAGCCCGGCTGTGAGGTGCGGGCTTGCGTGGCGTGATTCGCCTGTGCCCGGAACTCATAGCCGGCTCGCCCAAAGCCCCGGGCCGGTAGTCGGAAGTTGTAGTTCTCAGAACCCGTAGCGCGCGCCTAACTGTATCTGCCGCGGATCTCCTAACCCGCTGCGAATGGTTCCGTCAAAATTGAAGAGCAGCGACGCCGAAGACGGATCGCGGAAATTATCGCGGTTAAGAACGTTGAACACTTCGAGTATCGCCTCGAGCTGTCCGCGCCCACCCATGCGGAACGGCTTCGACAGCCGCAGATCCCAGCTCATGTACGCGTTGTCGCGGCGAATGGTGTTGCGCTCGAGGATCGTACCGTTCGGACACGCGCGCTGGCTCGGGCTCGACACTCGAATCCCGGTACCCTGATTGTTGGTTCCGCAGGTCTCAGATGTCGGCTGCGCCGAGTACGCGCTGAAGCGGTTGTTGGCGTAGATGTCCCAGGGGAAGCGATAGAGCGCCCAGAGATTGAAGCGGTGCCGCTGATCCCGATCGCTGTAGTTGTACTCCGGCTCCAGGCGGCTGGCGTTGGCGTAGCGGAAGCTGAATGGATCGCGCTCGTTGTCGTCGTCCGATTTGTCGGCCGAGAGTGTGTAATTGGCCTGGAACTGGAAATCAGGGTCGGCCGTACGAGCGAGTCCGAACGTGACTCCGTTGTAGCGCGACTTGGCCGAGCTCTCGATCGTTGTCAGTGTGCTGACGCCATTGGGATCGCCGGGGCCGCTCAACCCGGTGAGCCACGGGGATCCGAACGCCGTGTCGTTGCGATTGATGAAGCGCGTGAGAAAGTCCGTCCTGGCGTGGGTGTAGCTCACCGATGCAGCCACTCGACTGATGATCTCTTTCTCGTAGCCGATCGACGCGCTCATCGTGCGCGGATTCCTGAAATCCTTGTCGAAGACGAAGACCTCCGGCTGGAACGGCGTGCCGCCCGACGGCAGAAGGGCTCCGCCGTATACGGGCGGCCTGCCGAGGAACGGAGAAGCCGCGCTGTTGCGGAAATACGTCTGTCCGATCGACCCGTTGGTGCTGCGCGCACTGGCGAGGTTCAATCCGGGAATGCGCGCGTAATAGAGGCCGGCACTGCCGCGCACCACATCCATGTTGTCACCCCCAACGTCCCAGGCGAAGCCCAGCCGCGGCTGGAACATCATCATGTCGGATGGGATAGTGCCGTCCGACGGGAACGTGAACGTGCCGCGCGCATTGGTCACCGTTCTGCCGATGAATGGCGCGAAGAAAACCTGCGACGGCTCCGTGATGGGATCGGGCTGTTTCTGCCCTTCCCAGCGCAGACCGTATGTGACGGTGAGATTCGGCGTCGCCGTCCAGGTATCCTGCACGAACACCGAGATGTCGTGCTGTGGAATCTTCTGGGTTCCCGCCTCTTCGACCGTGCGGGCTCCGACTCCGGCCTGCTGCAGGTAGAGAAGCACGGGCCCCGAGATCGTCGTGCCGACAGGGCAGGCGCCGGTGTTGCTGGTGATGATGACGACACCGGCGGGGTTACTGCACTCGACGTAGCCGTTGCCCTGGTTCACGTAGTTGATGAACCCGTTCACCGAGTTGAAGATGAATCTTCCGTTCGCGAACCCGATGAATGTCTGGTTCTCCTCGGTGCGGTTCCACTCGAAGCCGGTCTTGAAGAGGTGATTGCCGCGAATCAAGGAAACGTTGTCGAGCACCTGGATGCGCGTGTCGTAGGATTTCACCGGTATGAAGAAGGGCATGCCGAAGCGGAAGCCGGAGGCGAAATCCATCCCCGTATCGGAGAAGGGCCGGTTCTGTCCGGGAATCTGCGGACCGGAGTACGATCGGGGCCTGTCCTCGCGCGCGAGCTGGAAGCGGAACTCGTTGTCGATGGTGTTGGTGAGGTGCGACACGAGGCTGCCGTTGACGGCGTGCGAGTAGTCCTTCTCGATGGCGTTGGCGCTGCGTGCCCAGGTGTCGACGTCGAACGTCCCGTTCTCCTGGCGTGAGTTCGTGTAGTTGTACTTGAGCGATGCGTTGTGTTTCTCGCTCAGCACGTAGTCGAGCTTGATGAACCCTACCTGCGCGTCGTTGGTGCGCTCGATCGGTCCGAAGTCGCCGGCCAGCGCGCCGCCGAAAGCGGTGCCGAGAAACGTCGTGAGCGCGGCGAGCTCCGGCGTCGCCGGGCGCGTCTTCTGCTTGACCTCCTTGTAGGCCTGCTGATCGTAGGCGGCGAAGTAGAAGAGCTTGTTCTTTATGAGTGGCCCGCCGAGTGTGAGGCCGAACTGGTGCTGCTGGAAGTCGGGCTCGAGTCGGAGGGCGTTGTGCTGCGCATCAGATGACAGCGCGTCGTGCTTGCCGAAGTAATGCAGCGACCCGTGCATCTCGTTGGTGCCGCTCTTGGTGATGACGTTGACGAAGCCGCCGCTCGAGCGGCCGAACTCCGGATTCGCGCCCTGCGAGATGACGACCATCTCGCGCACGGCGTCGAGATTGAAGGTGAACGCGGGGCGCTGTCCGCCGCGCTGCTCGCCGAAGAACGGATTGTTGAAGTCGGCGCCATCGACCGAGACGTTGTTGTGGATGCCGCGCTGTCCACCGACGCTGAGCACGTCGCCATCGGGGCCCTGCGTAATCGCGACGTTGGGCGTCAGGGTGGTGAGGTTGAGATAGTTGCGCCCGTTGTTCGGCAGGCCGCTCACGACTTCCGCCGACAGCTGCGTCGCCTCGGCGGTCTTGGTTTGATCGATCGTGCTTTGTCCGAGGACGTTTACGCTGGCGAGCGTCGTCGCGGTGCGCTCGAGAACGATCGGAACCTCGATCGCCTGTCCGAGATTGACCAGGATGTCGGATCTGGTCACGGGGTTATGGCCGAGTGCGCGTGCGGTGACCTGATAGCGACCGAGCGGCACGAGCGTGGCGACGAACACGCCGGCGTCACTCGTTCTGATCGTTCGGGTGAAATTCGTCTCGGTATTCCGGATCGTCACGTCAGCCGAGACCGGGTTACCGTTTGATTCGGTCGTCGTGCCGCGGATGATGCCGGTGGTGGCTTGCACCTGCGCGTTCAGCGTCGCAGGAACGAAGCAGAGTGAGACGGCCGCGAGGGGGAGGACGACGGCCGGCAGGAACGAGAGAACGCGCCACTTCATAGAGGAATCTCCACAAGAGTAGGGTCGCTGATCTCGAAGAGACGGAAATCCGGTCTCTTTGATGGGTGCCAACGTAACGTTCGAGGAGAGTTTTGGGAACGATCGCTACGTGGTCAATTGTTTAACGGAAACGGCAAGTTTGGACTACGGTTTGGGGAACGGCTACCTACGACTACCGGCCGGGTGCCCTGGGCGGGCCGGCCCTGGGCTACGGGCGTTAGTGGGAAGGAAACGATGGCGCACTATCGGATTCCGCGATGAACGTTCATTGGTGTCCGATTTCAAGAAGCTTCATGTCTGGCAGAAGGCGCACGCGCTCTCGCTTTGCGTTGATCGGGTCAGCAAAGCGATACCCGGTGCTCGGTACGCGTCCCTAAGGAGTCAGATCTTTCGAGCCGCGACTTCGATTCCGGCAAATATCGCCGAGGGCCGGCGACAGGAAAGCGAGAAGGAGTTCGCGCGATTCCTTCGGTACGCGCTCAATTCATGCTCGGAGCTGGAGTACCATCTGATTCTTGCCCACGACACCAAGGTGATCCTGGAGAAAGATTACGTCGCTTTGGTCAGCCAGACGATCACGGTGCGCAAGATGCTGTACTCATTGCTGAAGCGCCTGGCGACAGAGAAACCGCCAGATAAAAGAGGAATGACCGCCGCCTCCCGCCCGTAGCCCAGGGCCGGCCCGCCCAGGGCCCCCGGCCGGTAGTCGTAAGTTGCAGTTGCAGTTGCATTAGGCGCAGATGTTGGCCGCATAGGGCTGGCGACCCTAAATTGAACCCTCCCCTCAGACGAGCCACGATGAAAATCAGCGCGCTGATCCTCGCGTGCGTACTGCCGATTGGCTGCGCGACGGCGCCTGCCGAAACTCCGCCCGTCCAGCTTCCTCCGGCGATCATTGCGATGCCAGAGGGTCCGGCCAACGTCGGCATGGCGGCGGACCTCGGCGCGCGCCTCGATTCCATAGTCTCTGTCGCTATCGCCCAGGGTGCGGCACCGGGAGTGGCGCTGGCGGTGGGTCGCTGGGGCGAGATCGTCCACCTTCGCGGCTACGGCCGCATCGACAACGCTCCCAATGCGGCGCCGGTGACGGATTCGACACTCTTTGACCTGGCGTCTCTCACCAAGGTCGTTGCGACGACGACGGCGGCGATGATCCTCGAGGACGAGGTCAAGCTGGATCTGGACGCGCCGGTCAGAACCTACCTGCCCGAGCTCGACGCCCCGGGAAAAGCGACGATCACGACGCGCATGATGCTCACGCATACGGGAGGCTTCGAGGCGTTCGCGCCGCTGTGGCGCGATACCCGTGGCCGCGCGGCGTTCGTGCGCCAGATCAATGCGC
>JBGTEZ010000119.1:0-15562 GCA_041747535.1 Gemmatimonadaceae bacterium | reverse complement strand
GCCGCGCCGATGAGAGCTGCTCTCTTCATTGCTTGCCTCATTCTGCTGATTGAGTTGTGACGACTGCCGAATTGAGACGGGACAGGACATCGCCCTGTTCGACCGTCTGATGAATCAGGTCGAGATCGCTCCTGTTCCGCTCGGCGCGAAGCCTGGCGATCTGCACCAGCACCAGCTCGAGATCCTCGAGGAGGCCGCGGAGCTTGGGATCCTCTGCCGCCGGGGAATCGAGCAGCAGCCTGGTGGTCACGAGCAGGTCGGATGCCTTGCCGGCGAAGCGGGCGTCACTACGGTCGGCGGTGCCCGCGGCGGGAAGCGAGATGAGGAGTGCCGCCGTCTGGCCAAGATATCGGCTGGCCTGGTCGCGGTACGCTTCCGCAACCCGCGACTCGTCGCCCACGACTCCTGAAGGGGCAGCAGCGACCGGGATGAAAGGAGCGGGTGTCGCCGCAGTTCTCCCGGCGGGGAGATACGTGCCGATACCGATTCCCACCAGCAGGGTCGCTGCCGCCGCGAGCCACGGCGCGAGTGATCTCGCTCCCGCTCGGGTGGGGATCGCCGCGGGGGCGTCGAAGTGGGCGTGCTCGATCACCGTCCACATCTCGTTGAGCGGTGGCGGCGGTGCATCGCTGAAGTCGCGCCCTAGTCCGGTCAGCGCATCGTCGATTCTCTTATCGTCCATGTCTTCTCCCTACTCCCTGAATGCGGCGAGATCCTGCCGCAGCTGTGCCCGTGCCGCCGAAAGCCGGCTCTTCGATGTTCCTTCCGGAACGCCGAGAATGCCGGCGATTTCCGCGTGCGTGTATCCCTCAATGTCGTGCATGATCAACGTCGTTCTGTAAGCATCCGACAACCGGTCCACCGCCCTCGCGATGCATTCCTTGAGATCGGGATCCGCCTCGGGCGCCGAGACTTCGACCGAGCTCGCCTCATCGAGAGCGACCTCGCGTCCGAACCTGACCTCGCTTCGCCGCGAGTTCGAAACCACCGAAACCACAATGCGGTGCAGCCAGGTCGAAAACGCCGCATCCCCACGAAACTGCGAAAGCCGGCTGAACGCCCGGATGAACGTATCCTGCGTGACTTCGCGCGCCTTCTCCGCATCCCCGCTCAGGCGGTAAGCCAGAGAGTAGACGCGCGGCGCGTGCGTGTCGTACAGCGCACGCCCGGCCAACCGATCTCCCGCGATTATCCGGGCGATGAGCTGTGTTTCGTTCACGCAGTGATGTTATGTGCCGGCGTTCCATGTCGCGACATTTGCTACTGGGTTCGACACGCGCTCCCCCGGGATAGTTCGGTTCCCGGTTAGCGACCAGTGCGAACGGCGACTGACCGGCCGATAGCTCTCAGCTCAAAGCCGACAGCCTCGAGGCTTACTACCGCGCGACTTCACCCGCGGAATGAAAATGAACCGCGGGTGCCCGTGCGTTGGATCCGATAGAACAGTCGCAGCAGCAGTACGGCACGCGGCTGCCGGCTTTTCGGCTGCCGGCTTTTCGGCTGACGCCTATAGGTCGTCAGTCGCCGTCGAATTGCCTCGCGCTCGTCAGTCGCCGTGGGATTGCCTCGCGCTCCTCAGTCGCCTCGACACGGGATTTGTGGGGGATGGCTCGGTAGCCGCTCGATCTACGGCGCTCTGATTGGCTCCGCCACTCTCAGGTCCTTCGCTGCCTCCAGCAAAGTGGGCCAGGCGTCTATCAGTCGACCGAACCGGAGAAGCAGACGCTGAAACCGGCGATTTCGCTCGTCAGCCGAAGCGCCGGGTATGTCCGAAACGACGAGTGGCTCCTCGGTAAGGGAGCGCAGGCCCTCAGCTACCGCCGCCGAACAGTCCTCTCCCCACCGTTCCGGTAGGCCGCTTTCACGATTCAGCGCACTGGTCAGCTGGTCGATGCGGCGGCCGATTGCCTCTGTGATCTGGTGGCGTACGAACAGATCGAAGTCGCCCGGAGGCATGGTCCCAAGTGCGGCCAGATATTGTCCAAAGATGCGCAGGCGCACTCCCGGATCCGTGACCCCGACGCCCGGCTCGTAGGCGCGCGCCAATTGGCAGATGAGAGTGTTTCCGCCGACGCGGCCGACAGAACGTAGAACCTGATCGAACTCCAGCGAGCGAGGGACCGGTGGTCTGTGCTCGACCGCCCACGGCAGGAACGCCATGAAGGATTCCGGACTGCAGGTCCGGAGCAGGTCACCGAAAACGGCATCCTCGTTGCGCAACACGGGAGAAAATGGTGGAATCGTGGCGCGCACATCGAACGCCACGTGTGGAGTCATCAGGAAACGGGAGTTGGACACGGTCGCGATATCGGCGCCACGTAGCACTGCCCGCGTAGTCCGGTGTGAGTCGTAGTCCTCAAGCATTCGCTCGCGCGCCGCTCCCTGCAGCAACAGGAAGTAGAGGGACGAGCTCATCCCGGAGTCACCGACGATTCCCGCGCTGCTGGCAACGACTCTGCCGCGGCCGGCTCCGAACCCGGCGAGCAAGGGGGTGTCGGCCTCGTTCAGATCCATTCGCACTGCGTGTTCTTCGAGAGAGAACGGTGTGATAGCCCCGGACATCGCGAAGGCGCACGCCGCGGGGGACCGGCCGAGGTAGCGACTGTGACTGGCGAGGAGATTCACATCCTGCCACTCGGCCGCACCCAATGCGTCTTCGACCTGCGCGAACAATCGCAGGAACAATGGGTCGTGCCGCGATGAAAGACGGAAATCATCACTTGCAGCTGCGGGAGATGCTGCTCGCGCCGTCGTGTCGTCGTCCACCATGAGCACCGTACCGCCCGCGGCGTCGAGTAGTGCGGCGTTGCGGTTAGCCCCCGTATGCCAATCGCAGCCGTCGAATTCCCAAACGGCGGCGCGGACGACGTCTTCGTCGACGCCCGATCGTTTCGCCAGCGCGGCAACGAGCCGGCGCTTCTCATCCTCGCCTGCGTAGAAGACCTGTCCTCCGGACCCCGAGCGAAGCGCCACGCGGCGGTTTTCCTCACGTGTAGCAGGGTCTCCCGAGTCATCGAAAACGATTAGCTCGAGGTCCGCACCATAGCGCTCGCGGTATGATTGGAGACACGTGCCCAGGCTCTCCGGGCGGTTGCCGGTTATCACCGCGACCCGGTTGAGGATCGGTGGAGGCGTCGAATCCGCGCTCGCGGCGGCGTGCGCTCGACCGACCACTTCCTGCTGGCTGATCAGAAGCCCACGATCAACGAGCTCGTAGAGTCGGTGTGCCAATGCCTCGGCTGGCAGGCCAGATCGACGCGCGGCCCCGGCTGCGTGCTCCTCCACAGTGGCGAAGCGCGTGCACTGCTCGAGCAGATCCAGCTCGAAGGTGGGCAGTACGATGGGAGCCGTGCGCTCGGGGTCGTGCAGCAGGACGTCGTCACCTGCGGGTACCACGCTCACATATATCTTCCGATACCACGTTGACGGCCCGTCTACCGGCTCTTCGTCCGTGTCCGGTTCACCAGACTCGCTCTCTTCCACTTCGGTGGCGGGCTCGTCCCGCTTGCGGCGAAATCCATCGAACAGAGCCATGGCCAGTAATTATCGAACTCCGCGCCTGTCAACAAGGCCGGTATCGAGCGACATGCGAAGATCGTAGGAAACGACCGGAACAGAAAATTCCGCGCTCCTGTTCCACCCCAGCGATCTCACCCGCACGCGAAGCTTCGCTTCCTGCGCCTCGGCCGGATCCCCGAAAGGGGTTTTACGCCACCGGTAGCTCTCGCGCAGAATCTGTGAAGTGATTCTCAGGCTCGCCATGGATGCGTGGGTGGTGAGCGTGACGAGAGCCCCTCCGCCTTCGCGCGCCGCGCGAGAGAGTCTCACTGTCTCGGTGCCCTCCGGCTCGATGCCGGCAATTACCACCAGCGCAAATCCTCCCGAGCGAAGCAGCTCCTCCGCTCCGCGAAGCCCGTGCTTCCTCGTGCGCGGCCTCACCAGGATCGGACCCTCCTCCCAGAACGGACCGGCAACGGTGCCAAGTCCATCGATCCAGACAGCTCTTTCGCCGGCGGCAACGGTAGTGTGGCAGGCAGCTCTCAGAACCGCGCTCGCTCCGCCCTGTGGCAACCAGACAGTGAGCCTGCCGCGCGGAAGTCCACGCCCGGGGAGAATCTCGTCCAGCACTTCGATGCCCGTTGCAACCGGCTCCGCCGTCCGATGAGTGACCGGAGTAGCATCGGGAAAACGGTGTTCGATTAATGCGCGAAGGGCGGCGTTGCGATCGGACATTTACCTGCTAGCATATCCCGAACATATCCCGAAAGCAAGAGCATACCGGGGGCAGGAGCAGGACTAGACCCTGAAAGGCGCCTCGGCGCGATCCGGTGCCGGCAGGTCCGCCGGCGCTTGAGAAGCTTTCTGCACCGCATCGGCGGATTGGACCTCGAACATCGGCAGCGAGAATGTGAAAACCGACCCGCGGCCCATTTCGCTGCGAACGGCAATGGTGCCGCCGTGAGCCTCGACTATTCCGCGGGCGATCGCCAGACCGAGCCCGACACCTCTCTTATCGCCGCGCCTGGCCTGCCAGAACTTCCCGAAAATTCTGGGAAGATCCTCGGGCGGGATTCCGGGCCCCGTATCCCTGACCGAGAACTGAACGGTGCCCACGCCGGACTCAGCGGACACCGTGATCACTCCGCCCTGCGGAGTGAACTTCACGCCGTTCGAGACGAGGTTGGAGAAAACCTGGAGCACGCGACCGGCATCACCATTGATCGCGGGGATGTCGGCCGACGGCTGAAATACCAGGGTGATCGATTTCTCACGCGCGGCCGGCTCGAGCATCTCACGCGCTTCGCGGAAGAGGTGCCGGACTTCCACTTTGCGCTGATCGATCGAGAGCCGCCCGGCTTCGATGGTGGTCACGCTGAGCAGATCCTGAATGAGCCGGTTCATCTGCTCGCCTGATCGCTGAATGATCTTGAGCCGCTTCGCTCTCTCGGCGTCCGTCGCCGGAAGATCGATCAGCAGACCCGCCGCCATGGAGATCGTGTTGAGCGGGCTGCGCAGATCGTGCGCGACAATCCGCAGAATTTCCTCGCGCGCATCGATCACGCGCTGCGCATCGCCGTAAAGCTGGTCGAGTGTCACGCGGCCGACCTCGTTCTTCACAACGCGGCGGAGCATGTCGGTCACGCCCAGCGCCAGAACTCCGGCGAGTACGACCGCGAGGACCGAAGCCGCCGTAAAGGCCGGCGTCATCCAGCCGAGGAGCGTAGCCATCACCAGGCCGGCAGTGGCGAGCGCCGTAGTCAGCTGCACCGCCGAACGGGTGAGGCGGAACGCGCCTGTAAACGCGAGGACTACGCTGAGAACCGCAAAGGTGCCGGCGGTGGGCTGCGATGCGATTCCACCGGTTGCCTGGGTGAGTCCGAACGCAACCAGCAGCAGAACGGCGTCAATCGCCGGAATCGCCTTGCGGAGCAGCGGGTGATACAGCCCCTGCCTGAGAGCGACGAGGATGCCGCCGCTGTGAAGCAGCCAAAGAACGATGGCGAGGATCGCCCCATTGGATGGGGGTGGAACGGAAGTGAAACCGCTGGCGATGGCGGCGAACGCTCCAAATACGAAAAGCGCTCCCACCGCCGCCACACGCAGATACGCCAGCTTGAGCTCGGACTGACGCGCCTCGTCTAGAAGGTTTGTCTCGATTGCTGCACTGACTTTTTCGAGCGAAGCGCGCGCGTCAAGCTCGCGGCGGAGAGATTCTGTTATCTCCGCCGCGAGTGCCTGCCGGGAGTTGAGATGGTTAGCCGTCAGCCCTCACTCCCACTATAGCATTGGGGTGCGGTGGGTCCGCCTTCGCCTCCCTCCACGTAGCAGAAAGCGTTTTCGAAAGCCTCACGCTCGATGATGACGCCCGCCGCGATGTCGTTACCCTGCTCGTCCCTGATGATGAACGAACCGCATGCAAAGCCGCAATCGGGGTCGTTGTTGAAAAGCGCTACCTGGTCGAAATTCACGACCACGCCACCGATCTCCAGAGTGCCATTCCCCGTAGCAATCTGCTGGTGGCACTTTATCTGGGCGTTCGCGGAGGTCTTGCCTTCGACGAAGCCAAAGAACTGATTCGCCAGAGGCTTGTCGATCTTGAGCGAAGCATGTCCAGGCGCAGCGCAGACGCCATCCCCTGTAGCGCTCGCTGTGATCGCCGCCTTTAATCCGGCGTCGGTTGCCCCATTGCTCATGTAGGTCCCTTCGAATACCGCGCAGCCATCGGTGGTACAGACAGCCACAGCGACATCAGCGGGCGGAGGGGGCACGTTGCCCAGTCTCGCGCCGGCTGCGGAGCCTGGAGCCGTAAGGCCGGTCGGCAGGTTGGTCGCGTCGGTACATCCGGCAGCGATCAGAAAAAGGGTGAGAAGTAAAGCGGAGGCTTTCATTGTCCCTCCAGGGGGCAATACAGGTTGCCGGGCGCGTATCTCGTCGTATCTACGGCAGAGGTGCGTTCGGTGGGATGCCTAATGTATTTCTGCCTTTAGAAAGCGCCAGTGTGACAATTTGTTACAACTACTGATGCTTAACTGCGAGTGGCTTAGCCCCCACTCAATCGCCGGATTCGCTCCTGGGCGTCCCGTACAATGCCCTGAACCTCAGGATCTCCCCGCGCCCAGGCCCTGGCCACGAACTGAAATGACCTCAGCGCGACATCCCGGCGTCCCATCGCCTCCGCAACTCTCCCCCGCTCGCGGATCATTACTACCTCGGTCGGAGTGAGATAGGTATAAATCCGTTGGCGGAGGATCTTGTCGGCCTGATTGAGCTGTCCGGCCGCCGCAAGGAGCCGGGCAGTCGTGAGGTGGTCGAAATCACACCGCAGACAAAGTGTATCTGACAGAGACGAGAAGGCGGCCAGTGCAGCAGCAGTATCCTGCCGTGCGAGCAGGAGGTAGGCCTGCGCGGCTTGTAGGTGATACCCGGACACTGGCTTGCCGGCGAGCCTCGCCCTCGCGACATCCGCTTCGTACCGTCGCATTAGAAGAAGAATTGATGCTGTATCCCGCCTCTCCGTCCACCAGGGCAAGGCCATATGCACGGCAGGCACGCCGGTTTGCAGCGCGCGCGCGAACGTCGCGGCGGCCGTGGCGGAATCGATGGTTCCGAGAAGGGCGAGCTGAGCAAACAGGCGCGACGGCCGGTCGCCGCTCGTCAGATACGCTTCACGCATTCGACCACGATATGCAAGCTGGTTAGGCAGGTCGGTGCTGAGATAGCCGGAGTCGCGGGCGAAGGTCGCGGATGACCTCGGTCGCTTCGCCAGTGCACGCAGGAATCGGAGAGCCGTTTCGGCAGTATCGGGCCACCTTTTGATGAGCAGCCAGGCATCTCGAACCGCATCGGACTCCGCTCGGTCGAGCTGAGCCTGGATCTCCTCCGCATCGGAGCTGGGATCAGTCACAGCGTACACCAGCCGCATTCCGGCCGCGTGGGGCCCCTCAGGGTTTCGCGAAAGGTACTCGCGCGCCGCCACGCGTCCGGCCGTCGCGCCGTCCAGGGTAAAGCCAAGCTCGACGAGATGGATGTAGGCGGGAGAAAAAGCAGAGTCGAGCGCGATCGAGCGATTGAACGCATCGCGCAGCTCGATCTCCGTGAGATCGAAGATGCTTCCATACCCATGGTGGAACCGCGCCTCGCCAACGCTGTACCAGACTTCCGGGTCGTCCGGATATCGGGCCGCGGCTTCGTTCACTGTCGTAAAAAGTCTTCGCGCCATCCGCCAGTTCGGGAGATTCGGGTCCTCCTTTCCGAGCGCCGCGCTGAGCGAATCCGACGCTATGAGCAAGCTGTCGCGCGGCGCGAGGCCCTGGTTTCTTGCGCCCGCGCGAAGCGCGAATTCATTCGCCTGGGAATCCGACTCGCTGACTCGCCAGCCCCTTACGAGTCCGGCGCGTCGCAGCGCCAGCGCGAACCCGGTATCGATGGCGATTGCCGCGGCGTACGCCGTCGAAGCCGAATCCCACGAGGTTCGCCGATAGTACTGCTCGCCCTGCAGAAACGCTTTTAGTGCCGCCACGGAGTTCGAGCCGATCGACGTCGTGCGCACCGCGCCGATGCGGTGACGCGTACCCAGCACCCGCAGGACGGCCACGCTAAGGTTGTTCGCGAGCCGGGTGACATCGGTATCCATTAGCTCGGCATCGACCAGCACCGAGTCCGTCGAAACATCGACCAGGCCGAAGTGGGCGCGCACCGAATCCGCCACCGAGGGCACGAGTGAGCCGTAGATGGCGTACTGCGCGCCGGTTTGACGCCCGAGGTCGCGCGCTGGCCCGCGATCTGAGCGCGCCCCCGGCGACCAGTTCTTGATCGAGAGCGTCGGCGACACAGTGCGGAGAGGGCCTGCTCCGTCGAGGCTGCGAGCCAACACATCCACCATGCCCTCGTGCCAGACTTTGAGCTCCCCAGTACCCGCGTCGAAAGGGGCAACGACGATGATGACACTTTCAGTGGGCCCGCGTGGATCTCGGTCGTAGGCGTACCAGCCGGCGAGCCCGACCCCCACCGCCACCGCGGCCAATCCAAGTTTCGCCAGCGGCAGGCGCGATATCGGCAGGCGAGGGATGCGCACGGCACGCGAGCCCCCCGATCTCGATCCATTTCCCAACGCGAATGCCGCGCCGAATTCCGTAGCCGTCTGAAACCGGTCAGCGGGATCCTTCTGGAGCGCCTTCTCGATGGCGCGACAGATCTGGACGGGGACATCACGTCGAAGGCGATCGAGCCGCGGGGGAGCCTGGGTCAGATGGGCGGCGAGAATGGAATGAGTGTTCGCGCCCACAAACGGGGGCGCACCCGCGAACATCTCGTGCGCCACTACGCCGAGAGAATAGATGTCGGCTCGGGCGTCGACATCCGTTCCTCCCAGAGACTGCTCGGGCGCCATGTATCCGACGGTGCCGATCGACATACCCGTCCGGGTGAGCCTTTCACCGGTAACGTGATCGGGACCGGCCAGCGCCGCCGCGATACCGAAGTCCGCAAGGATGGCGTGACCGTCCTGAAGAAGGATGTTCTCCGGCTTGATGTCGCGGTGAATCACCCCCTGCCGGTGGGCGTATGCGAGCGCGGATGAGACCTCGCCCAGAATTCTCGCCCCGTCTTCGATCGGGAGCTGCCCTTCTCTCTTGAGCCTCTGCCGGAGCGACTCGCCCGAGATGAAGGGCATCACGTAGTAGAGAAGCCCTGCCTTGAGCCCGGCAGTGATGATCGGGAGGATGTGCGGGTGCTGCAGGTGCGCGGTGACTTCGGATTCCCGCTTGAAGCGGGTGGCCATCATCTCGCTGGTGAGCTCAGGCGGCAGTATCTTGATGACCGTTTTTCGATTCAGGGCCAGGTCGGTGGCCAGGAATAGCCTGCTCATGCCACCGCCAGTCAGCTCCTCTTCAACGCGGTAGCTGTCGGCGAAGGCCGTTCTGAGGTTTTCGAGCAAGTTGTCCAGCGCCGGATCCAGCCGAGGGAGCTAAGAACATACGGCTGTTCCCAGGGGTGGGGGTAGTTATTCGGCTGGAGGTGTATAAGCCTTCTGCCCCACCCGCGGCTCGGTTTGTGTATTACTGGGTGAGTCCAACTCCAATGTGCGCCGCATAACCCTCATCCCATCAATGCGCTTTTTTTCAATGCCTAAAAACAGGTCTGCTTCGCTGCTGTTGTCACTGGGATTGATCGCCGCCCTCGCCGGCTGTGCCGCCAGCAGAGATGCGGGTGCGACAACGGCTGATGACGTGGTTCCTCCCGGAGGCCTTCCGGAGGTCTCGACCGCGACGGCAACCGAGAACGCGCTCGCAGCCGATACCGCGATACCGACTCCTCCACCGTCGCCGGTGACTGGATCGACGACTCCCGCTTCGAGCGGTGATAGCACTCCTTCGAGTGCGGTCGCGACCGCGGACAGCGCGCCAAAAGAGCCGCCCATCACCGTCCCTTCGGTCGCGAAGCGGACGAAGAAGGACAGCATCGCGCTCATCAGCGCCATTCGCGCGGGAAGGAAGAGCACGCTCTGGCCGGTGAAGACTCCGCCACCACTGCCCGGGTCAATCCTGCCGGCGCGCCGGATCGTCGCCTATTACGGAAATCCGCTTTCCAAAAGGATGGGAATTCTTGGCGAGCTTCCCCCCGACCAAATGCTCGCGAAGTTCGACAAGGAGATCGCGGCGTGGAATAAAGCCGATCCTTCGACTCCGGTGCAGCCGGCACTGCACCTGGTTACGGTCGTGGCACAGGGAGCACCCGGGCGTGACGGCAAGTATCGCCTCCGGATGGCCGACACCCTGATCGAGAGAGTGGCGACCTGGGCGGCGACAAGAAACGCGATTGTCTTTCTCGACCTGCAGGTTTCACTGAGCAGCGTCCAGGAAGAGCTGCCGCGCCTCATCCCGTTTCTGCGGCGACCCAACTTCCACCTGGGCCTCGACCCGGAGTTCTCGATGAAGACCGGAGCAAAGCCCGGCACGAAAATCGGGACGATGAGCTCGGCTGACATCAACTATGCGATCGGAGTGCTGGCGGATCTCGTGACGAAGCACAGTCTCCCGCCCAAGGTCCTGGTGGTTCATCGCTTCACGCGCCCGATGGTCACCGGCTACAGGAACATCAAGCTCGATCCGCGCGTTCAGGTGGTGATCCACATGGATGGCTGGGGCCAGCCGTGGCTCAAGTACGACTCGTACCGCGACTACGTCGCATCAGAGCCGGTGCAGTTCACGGGCTTCAAGATCTTCTACAAGAACGACACGAAGAAGGGTGACCCTGTCGTCACGCCCGGAGAGCTGCTGTACCTTCATCCGAAGCCGGTTTATATCCAGTATCAGTAGTCGTTCGGGCCAATGCTAATAGCAAAAACTGACACGCTCCCGGCTACCCGCTGAATGCTGCCTGCCGCCGGCAAGCATTCGGCCGGTAGCTGGGAGCGGGTCAGTTCAGTATATCTGGTCCTCATGTCAGCGTCCGCGCTCTGATGACGACCAGGCGGGATTTTCTCTCCAGCATGACTGCGGCGGGCTTCGCCGCTCAGCCCGTTTTCCGCGAGCGGGCGATGATGTCGCTCTTCAAGGCGAACGCGATCGCCGGGGATCGCGCGCCCGCCGCCGTCGCAGGCGACGAATCGTACTGGGCCGAGATACAGCGCGCCTTCGACGCCGACCGGACGATGATCAATCTCAACAACGGCGGCATCAGCCCGACGCCGAGTCACGTCCTGGAAGCGATGATCCGGGATCTCCGGTTCACGAACGAGCTGCCGGTGGAGCACATGTGGCGAGTGCTCGAGCCGCGCATCGAGAGCGTTCGGCGCGACCTCGCCGCCGAGTTCGGCTGCGACATCGAGGAGATGGCGATCACCCGCAACGCGTCAGAGGCGAACGAGATCATGATCTTCGGTCTCGACCTGAAGCGCGGCGATGAAGTCGTGATCACCAACCAGAACTACGGGCGGATGATCACCGCCTGGGAGCAGCGTGTCCGCCGCGACGGCATCGTGCTGAAGCAGATTTCCTTTCAGGTGCCGCCGCCGTCCGACGACTACATCCTCGATCGCTTCCGGGCCGCGCTCACTCCGCGCACCAAGGTCATCGAGGTCACCCACATCACGAATCTCACGGGTCAAATACTGCCAGTGAGGAGAATCGTAGATCTGGCCAAGAGCCGCGGGATTGAAGTCTTCGTCGACGGCGCGCACGCGTTCGCGCACTTTCCGTTCAAGCGGCACGAGCTCGACTGCGACTACTACGGGACGAGCCTTCACAAGTGGCTGCTCGCGCCGATCGGGACCGGTTTCCTTTACGTGAAGAAGGAGAAGCAGAAGCAGCTCTGGCCCTTGATGGCCGCCGCCAGGGAGCAGGACGGCAACATCAGAAAGTACGAGGAGATCGGGACGCATCCGGCGGCGAACCACAACGCGATCTCGGCCGCCCTCGCGTTTCACCGCGGCATCGGGTCTGATCGCAAAGTCGCGAGGCTGCGCTTCCTGCGCGACAGGTGGGCAAAGCGGCTGTTGGCCGAGAGCCCGCGCGTTCGCGTGCTGACTCCACTCGACGACAGGCAGTCGGGAGCGATTGCTCTCTTTCAGGTGGAAGGACTCGACAACGTCGAGCTCGGGGCCTGGCTGTTCAGCGAGCACCGAATCGTGAATACGCCGATCGTCCACCCGGAGTTCAGGGGAATCCGCATCACCCCCAACGTCTACACGACGATCGACGAGATCGATGTCTTTACCGACAAGGTGCTCCACGCGGTGAAAAAGGGAATTTCAAAACCTCAACCCAAGAGCTGACACCAGTGATTGTCCTCATTGCAATCGGGATCGCCGCCGGACTTCTGGCGGGCCTGTTCGGAGTAGGCGGCGGGATCGTGATCGGCCCAGGGCTGATGCTGTTCGCCGGATTCGCGCCCAAGCTGGCGATCGGGACATCGCTGGGCACCCTTCTCCTGCCCGTCGGTGCCCTCGCGGTGTGGGAGTATTATCGCCAGGGCAATATCAACATCACCGCATCGCTCTGGATTGCGCTTGGCCTTCTCTTCGGTGCATGGGCTGGCGCCAGACTCGCGCAGCACATTTCGGGACCCACGCTGCAGAAATCCTTCGCGGTGTTTCTCCTTCTCGTCGCGATCCGGCTCTGGACGAAGGCGTGAACCACACTGTTCGGCTGGTGCCGGGCTTCCCCGTACAGTTGCTTTTCGCGTTATGGGTTTACCGTGATTGCGTTAACCGTTATCGCGTTATCACTGCGTGCTCATCGTGGTTGTGCATTCACGCAAGAACGGACAACGCAACAACGGTAGACTCATAACGCGAAAAGGATGTCAGTCACACCGCACGATCTCTTAACGTCGGTCACACCGCACGAATCTCCGGATACTTCCAGAACGCCCACGCAGAATATCCGAGCATCACGATCCCCCCACTGAAGATCGCCCACTCGACGCCGACCACCCGCGCGATTGCGCCCGCACTGAACGATCCGAACGGGGTGAACCCGACGTACACGAACACATAGGTCGCCATGACGCGCCCCCTCAGCTCGTCCGGCACGACGGTCTGAAGGATGCCGTTCGCGAGCGCGCCGTTGATCAGCATCGTGAAGCCGAGGAAGAGCAGCACCAGCGCGGCGAGCGGCACCGAGCGCACGAACGAGAAGAGAATCGTCAATGCGGCGAACGCGAACGCGGTGTTGCGAAAAAGCCGGCCCCGGCGGATTCTCGGGCCCAGCGTCGCCAGCGACAGCGCACCCGCCAGTGCCCCCACCCCGACGAAAGTCAGGAGCGCACCATAGCCGCTCGCTCCAGTGCGCAGAAGATCGCGCGCGACAACCGGCATCATTGTCAGATACTGAAACCCGAATATCGAGTAGATCGCGATCACGCCCATGACACCCGACACCGCGCGGGTGCCGCGGATGTACGCCAGCCCCTGTCTCAGCTGCACGAAGGGGGAAACGAGATTCTCCATTGGCGTCCACGCCGGAAGCTTCATGAAGGCAAGGCTTCCCAGCACCGCGAAGTAGCTGATCGCGTTGATGCCGAAGCACCAGGCGAGGCCCAGCTTCGCCAGCACGATTGCGGCGAGCGATGGGCCGATGATGCGGGCAAGGTTGAAGCCGCCGGAATTGAGCGCGATCGCATCGACGAGGTCTTCGCGCGATACCAGCTCCACCGTCAACGCCTGGCGGGCGGGAATCTCGAAGGCGGAGATGATTCCGCCGATCGTCGCGAGAGTGAGCAGCCACTCCTCGCTCATCCTTCCCGTCCACGTGAGCCACCAGAGGGCGGTGGCCTCGATGAGCAGCAGCGACTGGCACACCATCACGATGTGCAGCTTGCTGCGCCTGTCGGCGACGACGCCTCCGTACAGCGAGAAGACCAGCACCGGCAAGGTGCCCGCGGCCGCGACCAGGCCCACGAAAAAAGCGTCGTCGGTGAGCTCGAGCGCGAGCCAGCCCTGCCCCACCTGCTGCATCCAGGTGCCGATGAGGGAGACTGTCTGCCCGATCCAGAACAGCCGGAAGTTCCGGTGAATCTGGAGAGCGCGAAACGGGTTGAGCGACCTCCTTGGGGCAGGCATTCCCACTGATTATACACGCCGCAATACCCGGCTGTATGTTTGAAGCATGCGGTTTCACACGTACTCGAAGTTCAGTCCCGAAGCGGCAGATGCGGTGGACCTGCAGGCGCTGCTGGACAAGCTCGCGGACTTCCTCCTCCAGTCGGGATTCGCCGCCGGGGGTGGGCAGAACTTCAATCCGTATTTCGACGACTTCGACAGCGAGCCCGACCGCTCGCTCGAAGCGCTGCGGCAGGCAATCCTCGACGCTCTGATCGAGAGCGGTCAGTTCACTCCCGAGCTGCTGCAGGCGCTCCGCGGTGACGGGACGAAGGAGTCTCAGGAAAAGCTGAGCGAGCTGTTGGACAGCCTGATTCAAAAGCTGGCGGCAGAGGGATATCTCAACGTCGAAGCGCCGCCGCAGGTGCCGGCGGGACACCAGCAGGTGGAAGGCCGTGGAGGACTCGCGCACGGCGCCTCAAAGAGCGTGCAGTTCAACCTCACCGACAAGGGCATCGACTTCCTCGGCTACAAGAGCCTCCGCAGCATCCTGAGCTCGCTCGGGAAGTCGAGCTTCGGTTCCCACGATACTCCGCATCTCGCGACGGGCATCGAATCGGATGGCTGGAGCAAGCCGTACGAATTCGGTGACATGCTCAACATCGATGTGAACGAAACGCTCAGGAACTCGCTGACACGCACCGGCTCGCTCGAGGTCCCGATGGATCTGGACTATGGCGACATCATGGTGCGCCAGGCGGAGTACCGCTCGTCGTGCGCGACAGTGCTAATGCTCGACACCTCGCACTCGATGATTCTCTACGGCGAGGACCGCTTCACCCCGGCCAAGAAAGTCGCGCTCGCGCTCACCCACCTCATTCGCACCCAGTTCCCGGGGGATACGCTGCAGGTGGTCCTCTTCCACGACTCAGCGGAAGAGATTCCGCTCGCGACCTTGCCGCAGGCGCAGGTTGGTCCCTACCACACCAACACCGCCGAGGGGCTCAAGCTGGCGCGGCGGCTGTTGCTGGCGCAGAAGAAAGACATGCGGCAGATCGTGATGATCACCGACGGCAAGCCGAGCGCGATGACGATGCCGAACGGACAGATCTACAAGAACTCGATGGGACTGGACAGCACCGTGATCGCGCAGACGCTGCGCGAAGTCGCCAACTGCCGGCGATCCGGCATTCTCATCAATACGTTCATGCTCGCGCGGGACCGTGCGCTCGTCGACTTCGTCAAGCGCGTGTCGGAGATCAGCAAGGGCAAGGCGTACTTCACCAACACGATGACGCTCGGTCAGTTCATCCTGATGGATTTTCTGAAGAAGAAGACCCAGAAGATCTCTTAGCCGCAGTTACGGCCACGGAAGTGGGATCGCCTCCGGCCTCGGCCTGCGCGCGGGATCGTCTCTCCCTTCGAAGTAGAGCACGATGTCGCGTCGCGCCGACGCGCGGTGACCCTGCTCCTCCGCGGAGCTGCCGGGCGTCCGCGTGAGGCGGTCGCGCAGCACGCCGA